>NZ_JBEZLM010000034.1:0-83092 GCF_040652095.1 Streptomyces sp. NPDC048290 | reverse complement strand
GTCGCAATCCACACCGAACCGGAAGGCCCTCACCCATTTCAAGATCCCTCAGTCGAGACCTGACTCACTCGTCCACAACCTCCCGGGGCAATACAACTAGATCGTCGTCGAGAGCAGGTCCCTCAGCGGCTGGGCGGAGTCCGTGCCCGAGTGTCCGAAGGGCGCGTCGAAGCTCCACACCATGAAGAGCAGGAAGACGACGAGCGCGCTGAAGGCGGTGGCGAGCATCAACTCACGGGTGGAGCGCCGGATCTGGAGGGCGAAGAGCAGCCCGAGCGTCACCATGCCCCCGGCGACGAGCCCGAACCACACCACCCCGGGCAGGGTGGTCCCGGCGCTGTCCAGCCGTTCGTGCCGGGCCACGTCGGCGGCGGCCACCTCGTCCAGGAGCGGCTGGTACGCCTGGGCCTGGAGTTCGTCGGCGGGGGCCCGGTGGGCGAGGTCGGCGCGGATACGGCTGAGCAGTTCGCCGCCGGTCGGGCCGGGTTCCTGGTCGCGCTCCATCGCGGCCCACTCGGCGGTGACCGCGTGCCGGGCGTAGGCGTCGATCCGCTCGCGGACCTGGCTGCGGAATTCGGCGGGGTAGACGTCCAGCCGCTGGTCGATCTCGTAGAGCGCCTGCGCCTCCCGGCGCACGGTGTCCTCGGCCGCGCCCCGCGCCTCCCACACACCGGCGATGGCCAGGCCCAGCACGATCGCGTAGACCACGCCGACCATCATGACCATGTACTCCAGCACGTCCGGTGTCTCGGTCGTGTCTTCGTCGGCGTCGACCCGCCGATGCCGCATGGCGGTGGCCGCGACGACGAACGCGCAGACCACGACGGCGGCCAGGGTGTAGATCAGCCATTCGGGCACAGGGGGGCTCCAGGAGGGATGGGACGGAATCGGGGAGGTGAGGAGAGGTGCGGTGCGGTCAGCCGCGGCGGCGGCGTGAGCCGGGGCGCAGGGCCGCGGCGGCGAGGATGGCGGGGGTGGTCACGACGGTCGTGGTGGTCACCACGGACAGCCCCGACGGGACGGCCCGCTCATCGGCCGCGGCGCGGTGGTTGCGGGGCACCCACCGGAAGGCGTCGGCGGGCCGCGCGCCGGGCGGGGCGGCGGCGGGCGCGGACTCCGTCACCGGGGGCGCGGGCACCGGTGACGGTACCGGGGGCGGGGTACGGGGGTCGGGGGCGCGGACGGGTGAGGGCGGCTCAACGGGGATGGCAGGGGCGGTGGGGACGCTGGGGGTGCTGCGGGTGACGGGCGCGGGAGGCGCGGGGCTCGGCGCGGGCGCCACCGGCCGCTCCGCCCGTACCGTCGGCCGCTCCGGTGCCACCGGCCGCTCCGGTGGCGGCGCCTGCACCCCGATCTCGATCCAGGTGTCCGGCGCGCACACCACGACATATGCCTCACCGGACTGTGAGTCGGCCACGACGGCCGCCCCCGTGTCCGGTGCGAGCGGGCACATCGCGGCGACCGCCCCGAGCCCGACGGTGATCCAGCCAGCCACCGGCCGCGCCTTTCCTTCCGGGTCCCGTGCGAGGACGTCGCGGGGCTCCGGATCCGGGGCCCCGACCGGAATGAACGACGATCCTGATCATGGGTCACGGGACGCGCGGAGCCGGTGCCGTCACCCGTCCGGCACGAGGGTCGGACCACCGTCCGGACGCCGATCGGCCGTCATATAACCTGGTGAAAGGGGTGTCATAAGGTCGCCTTATGAGCCCATAGACCGGACCCGTGTACCAAGTTAGGCTTGCCTTAGCTTAGGCTTCCCGTTCGAGTCGCCATCACCGCTCGAAGGGAACCTGATCATGCCCCGCCCCCTGCGGGTAGCCATCGTCGGAGCCGGTCCGGCCGGCATCTACGCCGCCGACGCACTGCTCAAGTCCGACGTGGCCGCCGAGCCCGGTGTGTCCATCGACCTCTTTGAGCGGATGCCCGCCCCGTTCGGGCTGATCCGCTACGGCGTCGCGCCCGACCACCCCCGGATCAAGGGCATCATCAGCGCCCTCCACCAGGTGCTGGACAAACCGCAGATCCGGCTCTTCGGCAATGTGGACTACCCCACCGACATCAGCCTGGACGATCTGCGCTCCTTCTACGACGGCGTGATCTTCTCCACCGGCGCGATGGCCGACCGCGCGCTGTCCGTCCCGGGCACGGACCTCGACGGCTCCTACGGCGCCGCTGACTTCGTGTCCTGGTACGACGGCCATCCGGACGTACCGCGCACCTGGCCGCTGGAGGCCGAGAAGGTCGCCGTGCTCGGCGTCGGCAATGTGGCCCTGGACATCGCCCGGGTACTCGCCAAGACCGCCGACGAACTGCTGCCCACCGAGATCCCGGCCAACGTCTACGAGGGTCTCAAGGCCAACAAGGCGCTCGAAGTGCATGTCTTCGGACGGCGCGGGCCCGCGCAGGCCAAGTTCAGCCCGATGGAGCTGCGCGAGCTGGACCACTCGCCGAACATCGAGGTCATCGTCGACCCCGAGGACATCGACTACGACGCCGGCTCGATCGAGACCCGGCGCGGCAACAAGCAGGCCGACATGGTCGCCAAGACCCTGGAGAACTGGGCGATCCGGGATATCGGCGACCGCCCGCACAAGCTCTACCTGCACTTCTTCGAGTCGCCCAGCGAGATCCTCGGCGCGGACGGCAAGGTCGTCGGCCTGCGCACCGAGCGCACCGCGCTGGACGGCACCGGCAATGTCAAGGGCACCGGCGAGTTCAAGGACTGGGACGTCACCGCGGTCTACCGCGCGGTCGGCTACCTCTCCGACCGGCTGCCCAAGCTGCCCTGGGACCTCGACTCGGGCACCGTCCCCGACGCGGGCGGCCGGGTCATCGAGGAGAGCGGCGCCCATCTGACGTCGGTGTACGTCACGGGCTGGATCAGGCGCGGCCCGGTCGGTCTGATCGGCCACACCAAGGGCGACGCCAACGAGACCGTCGCCAACCTGCTGGACGACTTCGCGCACGACCGGCTGCACACGCCGTCCGCGCCCGACCGGGAGGCGGTGGACGCGTTCCTCGCCGAGCGTGAGATCCGCTTCACCACATGGGAGGGCTGGCACCGTCTTGACGCCGCCGAGAAGGCCCTGGGCGAGCCCCAGGGCCGCGAGCGGGTGAAGATCGTCGAACGCGAGGACATGCTCCACGAAAGCGGCGCCTGACCCCGACGCCGGGGGCTGGCCCCCCGGGAACGGCGAGGGGCGGCCGACCCCGGGCAAGAGACGGGGTCGACTGGACCCCGGCATGACGGGGGGGGCGGCCGGACCTGGGCATCAGACGGAGGCAGTCGCCCCCCGGCATAGCGGGGGGGCAGCCGAACCCTGACATCAGACGGAGGCGGTCAGACTCCGGCACGACACGGGGGCAGCCGAACCCAGGCACCAGCCGGAGGCGGCCGGACCCCGGCACGGCGGGACCCGCGAAAGCATCGGGCCGTGGTGAACGGCCACGCCCTGGCCAACGGCGGAAAGCCACCGCCCAGGGAAACCGCCGGAGGCCAGCCCACCCGCCCAGGCGTCAGCCCACAACGACGGACCCGGCGCCCCCACCGGACACCACACCGCCAGGGGCATCGGAAGCCCCTAGGAGCAACCCAACCGCCGACAGGACCCCGTGCGAGCGGAACCGCCCCATTGCGGATGGTGGACGGTTCCGCTCGCTCCGCGATTCTGGGGCGCGCGCACGTCCGTGGCCACAGGTGCGCGACGGTCACCTGGTGCGCGGGGAGTGCGCCCGTACGCGCGACGCACTCCCCGTGTGCGGCGCGCGGTGTGTTCTTGATCACTCCAGCCGGTCGATCGCGCATACGGGGGCGGCTGCCGGTCGATGCTTCCCACGGCTGCGGCGATACTGGTCGCTCGCACCTGCTTGCCCCTTCTGCCCCATGGACCGATGCCCAGCTCCCTGACGATTCCCCCGACCGTGTGGCTGGCCCGCGGCCGGTACGCCGGCTCCGGCGCGGCGGATGTCCTGCGCCGCGCGCTGCGGTCGCGGAAGGACTCCGGCGCCCTGGACGACTTCTACGAGCTGCCCGCGCCGGAGACCGGCGCCGACACCGTCTTCGAGGCCCGCTGGCGGGTCGAGGGCCCGGTGACGGTCCGGGCGCGGCTCGTCCTGGCCGACGGCGACCGGTGGTCGCTGGCGGCGGAGGCCGAGGGCACCGCGTGGGAGCCGCGCTGGCCGTCCCCGGCGGCGCTGTTCTGGCCCGACGACGACACCACCTGGGCGGTCGAGCCCGCCACGGAGCTGCGGCTGCCGGAGATCAATCCGCTGCCGGAGGACGAGCGGGAGCTGCGGCGGGTCCTCAAGGCCGCCGTGCACGACTCGTGGGCGGTGCATGTGGTGGTCCATGAGGCGATGACGGTGGACGAGCGCGGGCTGACCCCGCTGGCCGCCGTGGTGCCGCCGGGGCTGCGCCACCGGCTGGTCGAGCACCGGGCGGCGCCGCAGCAGCTCAGGGCCGTGAACTGGGCGCTGCGCGACACGGGCGTGGAGGTGCCGCGCGGCGGCGCCGCCGTACTGCCGGGCGACCCGGCCCCGTCCGGTTTCGCCGCCGCGGACTTCGCGGTGCGCTCGGTGTTCCTGGACGGTTCGGAACCGGCGGAGCTGATCACCGCCGTGACCCGGTTCGCCGCGCTGGAGCGTGCGCTGCCGAAGGGCGCGGAGGCGCTGCTCACCGCGTTGCGCGACGACTGGCATCTGCTGACCGTCGAGGAGGAGCTGGCGGAGCAGCGGCGGGTGGTGCGGATGTACGCGGACGCGCTGGAGGCGATGACGACGTCCCGCGATCTGTACCGGGAGGCGGCCGAGTCGGCGCACGAGGCGCTGGCCGTGTACCGCGAGACGTACGGCGAGCTGTCCGAGCCGGTCCGTTCCGCGGCTGCGGTGGAGTCGTCCCCGCTCACCCGGCTGACCCAGACGTTCGGCCGACTCCGGATCCCGGGCCGCCGTGCGGACACGGACAGTACTGATCAGCGGACCGGCGGTGCCGGAAGTGCGTCCCCCTGAGGGAGTCGTGTCGGCGAAACGGCGTAGCGTGCGCTACGGCGAACCACCCCGGACCATGCGCCTGTGCGACGCTCATGTGCACCCTATGAGCGGCAACAAGACAATCTCTTGACCCGGAACATACGCTTCCAACAGCGGCTTCCCGAGTGACTTGTGACGGGAAGCAGCAATACGACCCGCGTTTGCGGGAATTCATGGAGTGCGAACGCATTTCGGCGTGGGATCGTCCGGGATCGAGCGAACCGAGGAGGCCCCGTGGAAACCACCACCGTGGTGCTCGTCATCGCCGCCCTGGTGCTCGCCACCGCCGTGCTGGCCGCCGCCGCGGCGCTCCTGGTCCGGCTGGTGCGGACCCGGCGCGGACTGCGCCGGGCCGGGCTCCCCACCGGTCCACGCTGGGTCTTCTGGGGCGCGGTCCTCTATTTCGTCCTCCCCACCGACCTCGTGCCCGATCCCGTGTACCTCGATGACATCGGCGTCCTGCTGCTCGCTCTGCGCACCCTGCGGGGGCGGGCCGAGGTCGCCCGGCCGGGCGATCCCGTCTGAGATCCAGACCACACAGCAACCACACAAGTCGTCCACGGATCAACCGATCGGCCCTTTCGACCGTCTCAGGTTCAGAGCGGCTCAACTCGCCTGTGACTACGGACTGTAAGGAAACCATTCACCCGTTCGATTCGTATAAGTGCATGGGGCCCAGAAGATCCATGGGCGAAGCAATGACGCGGCCTGCCGACAGCTTGCTCGGAGCGGCACCGACGAGGGAGAGACGATGCAACCGTTCACGCTCAACTACGCACGGCCGGCTGCGGAGTTGGACGTCACCACTCCGTACGCCTACGACTCCGGACTTCAGTTGAACGTACTCATGGATGGCCGGATCGCCGCCTCCGACCTGGCGCTGCTCAGAGAACTGGGGACGACGACCTCCACCGCGGGCTCCAAGACACACTTCGACGACTGACGCGCGGACCTCGCACAATGACCGTGCTGATCCTGACCTCCGAGCAGGATGTGACGGCCGACATGGTGGTCGTCCATCTCAACGCCTCGGGGGTGCCCGTCGTGCGCCTCGACCCCGCCGACCTGACCGGCGGGGTGGCCCTGTCGGGGGAATATGTCCACGGCGCGTTCCGCGGGCACCTGTGGTCCGCGGGGCGGCTGGTGAGCATGGACGGACTCAGATCCGTCTGGGTCCGCAGACCGGGCACCCCGGCCACCCGGGTCCCCGAGCCGTCCGGCTGGCTGACCGAGGAGTCCTCGCAGGCCCTGTACGGCATGCTGCGCTCGCTGGACGTGCGGTGGATGAACCATCCGGACGCCTCCCACCGGGCCCGGTACAAGCCCTGGCAGCTGCGCCTGGCCCAGCGCAGCGGACTGCCCGTGCCGGCCACTCTGATCACCACGTTCCCGCAGGCCGCGCGTGACTTCGCGGACCGGTTCCCGGATCTGGTGGTCAAGCCCGTCTCGGGCGCGCATCCCCAGGAACCGCCGCGCGCGGTCCCGACCAGCCGGGTGGCGCCGGGCACGGACTTCGCCGCCGTGGCCTTCGGGCCGACGCTGCTGCAACGGCGGGTCACCAAGCGGGCCGACATCCGGCTGACGGTGGTGGGCGAGCGGATGCTGGCGGCCCGCAAGCCGACCCCGCCGGACGCCGACCCGGAGGACGTGGACGTACGGTTCGCCGCGTCCACCGGACCCTGGCAGGAGGCCCCGGTGCCACCGCGGATCGCGGACGGCGTCCGCACCTATCTCCGGGACGCGGAACTCTCCTACGGTGCCTTCGACTTCGCGGAGGACGGCGACGGCACCTGGTGGTTCCTGGAGTGCAACCAGTCGGGGCAGTTCGGCTTCGTGGAGGTGGACACGGGACAGCCCATCGCCCGCACGATCGCCGAGTGGCTGGCGCGTCCGGCCCGGCTCCCGCAGCGGGTGCGGGGCGCCGACACTCCGGTGCGCTGATCCGGCCGCGGGGCGGGGACCCCGGCCGCCGTCCGTCACGGCCGCCCGGGATTCCGCCGTACCCGGCCGGAGGGTCCGGCGGCGGCTGCCGCTCCTGGACGGTCGGCGGGGAGGCTGCGCGCCGCACCCTCGCCGTGCACACCGGCGCCGCCCGGGACGGCGGCGGTGAGCAGCAGATCCGCGCGGGCCACCGCCTCGTGTACATCGGCGGTGCCGGTCGTGGCGCACAGCTGCCGGGTGACATCCGCCAATTCGCGGCGCACCGCCGGGCGTTCCCGCTCCGACTGCGCGATCCGCAGCGCCGCGTAACGGGTCAGCAGCTCTCTGACGGCCTGGGGTTCCGCAACCGGCACGTGACGCCCTCTCTCCACGCAGCGCCCACCGCTCGCTCGCTGCTCACTTCTCGCTGGATGTAGTGCTCCGTATGCCCGGAAGGTGCCAGGGCATTCGCGCTGTCCGGTATGTGCCGCCTCATTGGCCGAATCCGGCCCCATGGTGCGCTGTCCTGACGCGGCCACGTCCCGGCCTAGGCGTGCGGTCACCGTGGGGAGGTGCGCGGTCACTCCCGGGCACATGCGCCCGCGCCGTGCGGCGCGTGCGCCGCCCGTCCCTCCACTGTCCCCCGCCGTCCCCCACCCCTCCCGCACGGGTCACCGCCCCTCCCCCGTCCGCCCCCGATACGCACCGGAGCCGGACTTCGCGCCGGGCCGTTCCTATGACACGCTCCCCCTGGCCGGCGGACCCGGCCGTGCAAGGGCTCGGCACAGGATCGGCACAGGAGAGGCGGCAGTATGCGCATCGGACTGCTCGGAACCGGCCCATGGGCGCAGATGGCCCACGCACCCGCACTCGCCGCCCACGGCGAACTGGACTTCGTCGGCGTCTGGGGCAGGCGCCCCGACGCCGCCAAGGAACTGGCCGGACAGCACGGCGTGCGGGCCTACGACGACGTGGACGCGCTGCTCGCCGATGTGGACGCCGTCGCCGTGGCGCTGCCGCCGCGGGTGCAGGCCGAGCTGGCGGTGCGGGCCGCGCGGGCGGGCCGGCATCTGCTGCTGGACAAGCCGCTCGCGGCGACCGTGGCCGAGGCGCGGGCGGTGGCGGAGGCGGCCCGGGAGGCCCGGGTGGCGTCGGTGGTGTTCTTCACCGCCCGGTTCCAGACCGAGATCGCCGCGTGGATCGAGGAACAGGCGGCCACGGAGGGCTGGTTCACCGCGCGGGCCCAGTGGCTCGGGTCCGTGTTCACCACCGGGGACAGTCCGTTCGCCGCGTCGGCCTGGCGGCGGGAGAAGGGCGCCCTGTGGGACGTCGGCCCGCACGCCCTGTCCGTGCTGCTGCCGGTGCTCGGGGACGCCCTGCGGGTGTCGGCCGCGGCCCACGGACCCGGTGACACCGTGCATCTCGTCCTCGACCACACCGACGGCGCGTCCAGCACGCTGACCCTGAGCCTCACCGCGCCACCGGCCGCCGCGGGCGCCGGGGTGGAACTGCGCGGATCGGCCGGGGTCACCGAACTCCCGGAGAGCCCGGAGGGCCCGGTGCCGCCCCTCCTGCGAGCCGCCGACGCGCTGCTCCGGTCCGCCGCGACGGGCCGCCCACACCCCTGCGACGCCGCGTTCGGCCTACGGGTGACGGAGATCCTGGCGGAGGCGGAGGAGACCCTGACCACCCAGCTCCCCTGACGGACTCACCCACCACTAGCTGCGTCCTCCTCGTCCTCGTCGAACGGCTCGTCGCTCCACCGGAACCACGCCGAGTCCCCCTCGATATGCAGCAGGAACTCCGGAACGGGGCCGTCCGGCGAGGAAAGGGTCACCCGGCGGGAGATCTCGTCGTACGCGGTCTCCCAGTCGGCCCACCCCGTCTCCGAGTCGAGCCGGGTCAGCGCCAGCTCCCGGACGAACAGCTCACGCACCCCCTCATACGCGGGGCCCGGGGTGAATCTGCCCGACAGCCAGGGGAAGTCGGCGTCCTGGACGAGGATCTCGCCCACCTCGCCCCCGTCACCGCGCACCCGCCAGATCTCGCCCACGAACCCCACTCCGGCCCCCTCCGCCCACCATGAGTCGATCTCCGCTCCAGCATGGCACCCGGCACTGACAACGGCCCCGGGCTCAGCGGGGCGGGGGCGGCGCGAAGTGCACCCGCTCCTTGATCACCGGGTACCCAGCCTTGCGGAAGGCGGCGGCCATGGGGAAGTTCCCCCGGTCCGTGGCGGCGGCGATGAACTCGGCGCCCCGCTCGGCGAGGAAGTGGGTGCAGTCGGCCAGCAGGTCGTAGGCGTACCCGTGACCGCGCCGCTCCGGGAGCACTCCGACGAACGCGACGCACGGGCCGCTGGGGTTGTGCCCGGGGATGTGGATACCGACCGGTTCGCCGTCCGGCGTGTACGCCACCTGCCACCACGAGCGCGGCGAGGGCAGCCAGTGGAAGAAGTCCAGCTCCTCCCGGGCGGCCCGCTCGGTGTCGCCGCTCTCCGCGACGGCCCGCAGGGCGTGGGCGTCCAGGGTGCCCCTGTGGATACGGCGCAGCGCGTCGAGGAACACACCGTCGTCGGGTTCGTCCCGGAAGACGAGCCGTCCGGGCCGCTCGGGCAGTCCGTCGGCCGGGGTCCAGCGGTACAGATACCGGTCGACGAGGAAGGTGTACCCGGCCTCCTCCGCCGCGGCGGTCCGGGCCCGCACCGCTGCACGCAGCGCGGGGTCGTCCCGGTGGGCGGAGGGCAGCGTCAGCTCCAGCTCGACCTGCCAGGGCGCGCTGCGCAACAACTCGGCGCCCGCCTCCTCCTCCCCCTCCTCGACGTCGAACCAGTTCACATTGATCGGCTGGGAATCATCGGGCCCACCCCACCAGGCCCCCCGGGCGACGACCCGCCCGTCGCGCATCGCGACGCGCCGCCACTCGGTCCGATGGCGGGTACGGCGGTGGGTGTCGGCGAAGCCGAGCGGGTCGGGCAGGGTGTCGAAAAGAGCGGCGTGCTCGGTGTCGAGCGCGCGGATGACCAGTGCGGTCACGGAATCCTCCGGGAAGACGAACGGCGTGGTGTGCCGCGCGCTCCTGGTCCCGGCTCAGCCGCCACAGGGGGCGAAGGACAGCGGGGAGCGACGCGGTCGGATGTCCTGCACGGCACTCACCTCCTCCTTCGCTCTCAGACCCCTCTCGGGCGGGCCCGCACAGGCTAGCGACGCCCCCGCACACCCGTCCACCGCTTTTCCCGGCCCCGCGTATCCCCTCCCGGGATGCACTCCGGCCCACGGAGATGAATGGTGATAGGTAGCTGAATCCCGATGAATCCCGATGAATCCTGACGCCGAGAGCACACCCTCGCGGAGACCCAGCCGCCCTGGACCGGAGGAGCAGTGATCATGACCGCATCAGACCCCGAAACATCCCAGGACCGCGCCACCCCGGACCACCTCCTCCACACCCGCACCGGCAGCGAGGTCTCCCCCGAGGACCTGGTCCTCGCCTCGGGCAAGGACCTCACCCCACACACCCTGGAATGGGCCCAGCGCAAACTGGCCCAGGAGGGCACGACGGCGATGGACAAACTCCTGCCGTGACGGAACCCCCCGTTCCCCCACCTCCCCGACCCCCCGCCCTTCCCCCCGCCCTTCCCCCCGCCCTTCCATCCGCCCCCCGCCCCCTGACAGACTCCGAACCGTGCGCGACTTCGACATGCTCGTCATCGGTTCTGGTCCCGGCGGTCAGAAGGCCGCCATCGCCGCCGCCAAGCTCGGCCGCCGCGTGGCCGTGGTGGATCGGCCCGACATGGTGGGCGGGGTCTCCATCCACACCGGCACCATCCCCTCCAAGACCCTGCGTGAGGCGGTGCTCTACCTCACCGGGCTCACCCAGCGCGATCTTTACGGGCAGAGCTACCGGGTGAAGGAGGACATCACCGTCGCCGACCTCACCGCCCGTACCCAGCACGTGGTCAGCCGCGAAGTGGATGTCATCCGGAATCAGTTGTCCCGGAACCAGGTCTCGCTGTACGCCGGTACGGGACGCTTCGTCGACCCGCACACCGTGGCGCTGTGCGAGGCCAACGGGCAGGAACGGCTGCTGAGCGCCGACCACATCGTGATCGCCACCGGCACCCGGCCCGCGCGCCCGGACAGCGTGGAGTTCGACGGCCGGACCATCATGGACTCCGACAATGTGCTGGCGCTGGAGCGGGTTCCGCGGTCCATGGTCATCGTCGGGGCCGGGGTCATCGGGATGGAATACGCCAGCATGTTCGCCGCGCTCGGCAGCAAGATCACCGTCGTCGAACGGCGGGCCGGGATGCTCGACATGTGTGATGTCGAAGTCGTCGAGTCGCTCAAGTACCACCTGCGCGACCTCGCGGTGACCTTCCGGTTCGGGGAGACCGTGGCGGCCGTCGAGCGACATGCGCGGGGCACGCTGACCGTGCTGGAGAGCGGCAAGAAGATCCCGGCGGACGCGGTGATGTACTCCGCCGGACGACAGGGCATGACCGACGAACTGGACCTCGGCAAGGCGGGCCTGTCCGCCGACGCGCGCGGCCGGATCACCGTCGACGAGCATTACCGCACCGAGGTGCCGCACATCTACGCCGTCGGCGATGTCATCGGGTTCCCGGCGCTCGCGGCGACCTCCATGGAGCAGGGGCGGTCGGCGGCGTACCACGCGTGCGGGGAGCCGGTCGGGCGGATGCACCATCTCCAGCCGATCGGGATCTACACCATTCCGGAGATCAGTTTCGTCGGCCGTACCGAGGATCAGCTCACCGAGGACCGGGTGCCGTTCGAGGTCGGGGTCTCGCGCTACCGGGAGTTGGCGCGGGGGCAGATCATCGGTGACTCGCACGGTGTGCTGAAGCTGCTGGTCTCCCCGGAGGACCGCACCCTGCTCGGTGTGCACTGCTTCGGCTCCGGCGCGACCGAACTGATCCACATCGGGCAGTCGGTGATGGGCTGCGGCGGCACCGTGGACTATCTGGTGGACGCCGTCTTCAACTACCCCACGCTCGCCGAGTCCTACAAGGTGGCCGCCCTGGACGCCACCAACAAGCTCCGCCAGATCGACCACATCGCCGACTGACCCCGCACGCCCCCTTCCGGGGCCCGTACCTCCCGGACGCGCCCCCGCACGAGGGGGCGCACTGGGCGGCGCACTTTTCCAGCAGGTCAATCTTGTACGGCGGGCACCTGCGGCTATCATCACTCGCACACACGGCGTGACCGACTGTCCACACGGCGGCAGGACACACTCCGCCACGCCTCCCGCCGACCCGACTCCCCGAGGCCAACCCTCCCCGGTCGACGGCGGGTTCACCCCCCACTCCCCTACGCCGTCGGGGCCAGTGCGCCCTTGCGTCGTGCAAGTCGGAAAGCAGCACTTCATGAGCAACAGCAGCGGCAGAGGGCTGCAGCCCGGTGCCCTCGGCATGTTCGACACCGTGGTGATGGCCATCGCCGGCAGCGCACCGGCCTACTCGCTGGCCGCGACCACGGCGGTGCTGGTCGGAGCGGTCGGCCTGGCCAGTCCGGCGGCGCTGCTGTACTGCGCCATCCCGATGCTCGGTATCGCGCTGGCGTTCAGCCAGCTCAACCGGATCGATGTGAACGCGGGCGCCAGCTACTCCTGGGTGGGCCGTACGCTCCATCCGTTCCTGGGGTTCATCAGCGGCTGGGCGCTGGTGGTGTCGGCGACCATCTTCATGGTGGCCGGTTCGCTGCCCGCCGGGGCGATGACGCTGGCCCTGTTCGACGCGTCCCTCGCCGAGAACACGGCGCTGGCCACCGTGGTCGGCGCGGGCTGGTTCCTGGTGATGCTGCTGGTGGTGCTGGGCGGCGCCCGGCTGACCGTACGGGCGCAGCTGCTGATGTCGGGGGTGGAACTGGTCATCCTGGCGCTGTTCCTGGGGCTGGCCGTGGTCCGCGCGGACAGTGCCCGGCCGTTCGACTGGTCCTGGCTGGGCTTCGAGCACTTCGACGGGGCACCGGGGTTCGCCGCCGGGGCGCTGGTGGCGGCGTTCTACTACTGGGGCTGGGACGTGGCCAGCAATCTCAGTGAGGAGACCCGGAACAGCCGACGGACCACCGGGCTGGCCGGGATCGTCGGGCTGTGCGTGGTGTTCCTGCTGTTCGAGGCGTTCACGATCCTGGTGAACATGGTGCTGACCGAGCGTCAGATCGCCGACCACGGCGCCAATGTGCTCGGTGTGCTGGGCGACGAGATCTGGCCGGGGCCGGGCGGGAAGCTGCTGATCGTGGCCGTGATGCTGTCGACCATCGCCACCTTGGAGACCACGCTGATCCAGGTCACCCGCTCCCTGTTCGCGATGGGCCGGGACCGTACGATGCCCGCCGCCCTGGGCCGGGTGCACCGGCACTGGAACACACCGTGGGTGGCCATCCTGGTCGTCGGGGCGGTGGCGCTGGCGCTGTTCCTCGGGTCGAACGCGCTGGGCTCGGTGGGCGAGATCCTCGGGTACGCCATCGCCGCGATGGGTCTTCAGATCGCCCTCTACTACGGGCTCGCGGGGCTCGCGGCCGTGGTGGCGTACCGCAGGACGCTGCTGTCCTCGCCGAAGCGGTTCCTGCTGGGCGGGCTGTGGCCGCTGACGGGCTCGCTCTTCATGTTCTGGATCTTCGTCGAGTCGCTCGGTGAGCTGAGCGGCCCGGCCGTCGCGATCGGCATCGGCGGGCTGGCGATCGGCCTGGTCCCGATGTTCTGGTACTGGCGCCGGGGCAGCGACTACTACCGTCCGGCGGCCCTGGACGCCGAACGCGCGGTGCGCAGCGACTACCGCGTCCCCGACAGCCGTACGGCCGCCGACTCCCGTGTCCATGAGGGTCTCCCCACCGACTTCTGAGCGAGATCCCGATGGCCCGAGAGCGTTTCACGCCCGACTTCGACCCCGACTGCGGGGACGCCGACCTCACCGCGACCCGCCATGACATCGTCATCGGACGCTGGCAGGGGCTGCGCGAACTGCTGCTCTCCACCGGCTCGGACTGGTCGGCGCGCGGCCACCGGGTACGGCTGCTCGCCCAGGCGTGCGCGGGCGGTTCGACCGTCGAGTCCTGGCTCGCCGCCGAGCCCCGCTCCGCCGACGCGCTGGTGCTGCACGCGGCCACCGACACCGCCCGCGCCTTCAGTCTGGCCATCGCGGCGGGCCGGGGCGTACCGATCGACCAGAACCGGATCGACGCGACGGTGCTGGCCTGTCTGGAGGCGGCCGAGGCGTATCCGCAGGACCCCACCCCGTGGATCTCGCTGATCTCGGTGGCCCGGCTGTATCCGAGCGGAGTGCGGCGCCGGGAACTGGCCCGCTGGTGGGACGAGTTGCACCGGCGCGACCCGTACAGCGTGGAGGGCCATCTCCAGGTGCTGCACTACTACTCGTCGCGCTGGCACGGCACCCACGGTCTGATGTACGACTTCGCCCGGGACGCGGCCGGGGTGGCGCCGCCGGGCTGTGCGCTGCCGGTGCTGATCCAGTACGCCCGGGTCGAGGAGTTCCGCCATGTCCTAGACGCGGCCCAGGGGCAGCACACGGCGATCGGGCTGGGCCAGCACTGGGACCACGACGGGGCGGTGAGCGACGTACGCCGTACCTGGCACCGGTGGATTCTGGGCCGGACCGACAACACGGTCGCCCCGAGCGAACTGCGCGACCTCAACTATCTGGCGCACGCTGCCTGTCTGGCCGGGACCCCGGAGATCGCGGTGGCGCTGCTGCGCATGATGGGGCGCCGGGCCACCCGCACACCGTGGTCGTACACCGGCGATCCGGCGGCCGAGATCCTCAAGTGGCGGGGGCATCTGCGGCTGTGAGAGCCGGTGCTCACAGGGTCTTGCGGCGGACCAGCCAGCCCAGGGTCACCAGGCCCGGGATCAGCGGCAGCCATACGGTCAGCAGGCGGTAGCCGATGACCGTGGAGGCGGCCGACGCGGCGGGCGCCCCGGCCAGAGTGAGGGCGAGGACCAGGGCCGCGTCCAGTGAGCCGAGTCCGCCGGGTGTGGGGAGCAGGGCCGCCGCGGTGCTGGCGGCGAGGTAGAGCAGCGCCACCCGCTGGGCCGGCAGGGGCAGTTCGACGGCGTGTCCCACGGCGACGAGGACCAGCGCGTGCAGCGCCGCGAACGCGAGGGAGCCGCCCCACAGCGCCGCCGCGCGCTGCGGACGGGCGTGCACGGCCCGGATGTCGGCGGCGACCGCCGCGAGCGCCCGGCGGCAGTGCGCCCACAGCGGGGTGAAGGGCACGGCGGCCAGCAGTGCCGTCACCGCGAGCGCCACCGCGAGGACCGGGCGGGGCAGGTGCGGTATCCGCAGCAGACCGGGGCAGCCGGGGGCGAGCGCGGCGATCAGGGCACCGCGTGCGACGCCGCCCGCCGTCGCCTTGACGGCCAGGGCGGTGGCCGAGCGGCTGGCGGGCAGCCCGCAGCGCATCAGGAAGCGCAGGTTGACGGCGCCCGCGCCGAGCCCGGCGGGCAGCACGTGGTTGGCGGCGGAGGCGGCGAACTGCGTGGCGACCAGGCGACGGGCGGGCAGGGTCGGGCGGACCGCGCCCTGCTGGGCGAGGGCCGAGCACAGCCAGGTGGCGGCGGTGGCCACCGCTCCCAGCAGCAGCCAGTCGGGGTCGGCGACCGCGAGCCGCAGCACCCCGCGCTCCAGGGTCGGCCAGTGCCGCCACGCCACCCACAGCGCGCCGACGGCGACGGCGAGACTGACGACGGTGTGCCAGCGCACCCGGCGCCGGGCGGAGGGGACGACGACCGCGGGCTCCGGCCGCCCGGCGTCCACCCGCTCCGGCCCGTCGGCGGCCGGCTCGGACTCGGCGGCGACCGGTTCGGACTCGGCGGCGACCGGTTCGGGAGTCGTCATGGGGAGCCCCCGGAGCCGCCCCGGCATAAGGGACCGGACAAGGGACCAGACAGGGGACCGGACATAGGACCGGCCGAGGGACTGGACACAGGGCCGGACAAGGGACCGGACAACGGTCGGGTTATGGGGCTGGACACGGGTCCGGCGCGGGTGGAGGTCACACGGTCGGCCATCGTCGTTCGCCCTCCCCTTCGCTCGTGCCCGGCCCGGTCGCCCGTGTGGCGCGCGGAGGTCCGGATGTCCGGGAAAACAAGCAAAAACTAACCCACGGCGGCGCGGTGCGCAGATCCCCGTACGCCCGACCGCCTGATATCGGCCGGGGTACGCGCCTCCGTTCGAGCGGCCGGGCGGGGGGTCGTCGCGCGGGGGCGGCACCGGGCGGACGGCGGGGCCGTCGGCGGCGACCATCGAACGGCTCGTCGTCCACCAGCAGCCGGACGACCTTGCCGTTGGCGTACGGTCCAGGGCCCGACGGCGAAGGTGCGTCCGGCTATCACGCGCGCTCCCCCTCACCCCGGTCGCCGAGTTCGGTGAGGTCGGGGACCACGATGTCGGCGCCGTGCGCGTAGAGGGCGTCGCCCTGGCCGACCCGGTCCAGTCCGACGACATAGCCGAAGTGCCCGGAGCGGCCCGCGTCCATCCCGGCGAGGGCGTCCTCGAAGACGGCGGCCTGCTCGGCCTCGACGCCCAGGTCGGCGGCTGCGGCGAGGAACGTGTCGGGGCGCGGCTTGCCCGGCAGGCCCCGCTCGGCGGCCACCACACCGTCGATCCGGACGTCGAAGAGGTCCTCGGCGCCGATGGCCCGCAGCACGTCACGGGCGTTGGCGCTGGAGGAGACCAGGGCGGTGCGCAGTCCCTGGGCGCGGGCGGCCCGCACATAGCGGACGGTGCCGTCGTACGCCTCGACTCCGCCGCTGCGGATCCTCTCCAGGACGCGTTCGTTCTTGCGGTTGCCGAGGCCGTTGACCGTGACGGTGTCCGGTGGGTCGCCGGGGTCGCCGTCGGGCAGTTCGATGCCGCGCGAGGCGAGGAAGGAGCGGACCCCGTCGGCGCGCGGGAGGCCGTCGACGTACTCGTCGTAGTCGGTGTGCGCGTCGAAGGGGCGGTAGCCGTCGCCGTCCCGGGCGCGCAGGAAGGCGTCGAAGGTCTCCTTCCAGGCGGCGGCGTGCACGGCGGCCGTTCTGGTGACGACGCCGTCGAGGTCGAAGAGGCAGGCCAGGATGGCAGGGGGAAGACCCAGGTCCGTCATGTCTGTCATGTTCGTCATGGTCCCCCGGGCGGTGCCGTGGGCGGGGGCGGCATGCACGGGGGCGGCGAACTTCACGCGAAGGCCGCCTCATCCCGGGCTCCGGCCGGCCTCCCGGCGGGGTCGGCTCCCTGCTGGCCGACACGTTCCGTGAGCTATGTTGAACGTCCTCGGGAAACGAAGGAGGCGTACCGGTGCCCACGCCCCAGCAGGCCCGCGCCCAGGCATCCGCGATCACCTCGGGGAAGGCCGCGCCGGAGGCCGAGGCGGCACCGGTCTCGCAGATCAGAAGCCTTTTCGACCGGCCGCGGATGTCCCCGGGGCATCGCCGGATCGCCCAGTATCTGATCGAGCATCTGCCCGAGGCGGCGTTCCTCTCGGTCACGGAGATCGCCGACCGGGTCGGTGTCAGCCAGCCCTCGGTGACCCGGTTCGCCGCCGCGATGGGCTTCAGTGGTTACCCGGCGCTACGGGAGAAGCTCCAGTCGATCGCGCTGGGCACGTTCTCCGGCACGCCCGACGAGAACCAGGGCAATGAACTCCAGTCGGCGGTGGACGCCGAGATCGAGAACCTGGAGAACCTGCGGCGCGACTTCGCCGACCCGGACCAGGTCATCGCGGCGGGCCGGGAACTAGCCGGATCGACCCCGCTGACCGTGCTGGGGCTGCGCATCTCCGCCTCCCTCGCCGAGTACTTCGCCTACGCCGCCCGCCGTATCCACCCGGACGTCCGGCTGGTGACCCGGGGCGGCAGCATCGCCTACGACGCACTGCTCCAGTCCCGTGCGGCGGGCGGCTCCTGGGTGCTGGCCTTCTCGATGCCCCGGCACGCGCAGGAGACCCTCGCCGCGGTCAAGGTGGCCCGGGACGCCGGGCTGCGGGTCGCGCTGGTCACCGATCTCGCGCTGGGCGCGGTCGCCGACGCGGCGGACGTCACCTTCGCCACCGGCACCGGGTCCCGGCTGGTCTTCGACTCGTACGCGGCTCCGGGGCTGATGGCCGCCGCGCTGCTCCAGGCGATGACGGACGCCGATCCGGAGCGCACCCAGGGGCGCCTGGAGGAGTACGAACAGATCTCGGAGCAGCACCAGTTCTTCCTACGGGACTGAGGCCCGCCGCCGCGCGGCACCGGCCCCCGGACCGAGCCCCATCGCCACGCGGCACCGGACCCGGGCGCACGAGCAGCCCCGTCCGCCGTACCCGGTCACACGGGCGGCCCCGTCGCGCGGTGCCGGTGCACGACCCTCACATTGCGGCACAGTCCATACACAGCACTCATGAATGTTTCCATACGGCTTGAAAACCGATCGGCATATATAAATACTTCTTGCGGAACCCGCACCGCCCGCAGAGAGCCGACGTTCCGCCCATGCGCACAGCAGCAGCCGTACCCACGCGCGGGCCGCGCCTGCCCTTCGAGGGCTCCAGTTCGAGCACCCCGGACCGCCGTTCCCTACCCACGGCCGCGCCGGAGTGTTCGTCGGGCATCGCCTGCGCGAGCGCCCGCGGCGGCCCCGGTCATCCCCTGGGCCGGGGCCGCCCAACCGTCGTTGTCCCAGTTGACCTCGCCGTCCTCCCGGAAGCGATGCCCATGTCCCTGACGTACCCGTACCCGCGCGCCAATCCGGACTGGCCGTGCCAGGTGAAGATCCCCGGCAGCTACGACTGGGAGCGCTCGGCCGCCAAATGGCTGCGCGAGCTGGTCCCGGCCCGGTACGCCGGGTATCCGACGCTGATCCGGCATCCGGTGCTGCTGGCCCGGCACGCGGAGATCCAGGTCCAGCAGGAGGTCCGGGTGGCGCGGACCGCGCTCCAGACGGCCCGTGCCGAGCTGCCCCGGCTCGGGCTGCCCGAGTCGGTGATCGAGCACACCATCAAGCTGTACGCGGCCGAGGTGCTCCAGCTCCAGCACATCGCGCGCAGTGTCCGCGCGGTGAGCCAGGCGCTGGCCGAGCACCAGTTGCGCCGGGCGGCCTGAGCGGGCGTCAGCCGCGCAGGAACCGGCGCAGGGAGGCGCGGAAGGCGGTCACGAACGCCTCGCGGCGGTCGGCGGGCAGCGCGTCCAGGGACAGATAGGGGTTGAGGTCCTCCAGTTCGACCAGCAGCAGTCCACCGTCGGGCGCCCGGCAGGCGTCGACCCGCTGGACGCCGTGCTCCAGGGTGTTCCAGCGGACGAAGCGGTGGGCGAAGTCCAGGTCGTCCGGCGTGGGTTCATAGGGTTCCAGCCGCCAGCGGCGGGCCGGGTCGGGGGCGTACAGCGCGTACTGGAAGGCGTGGTCGACGAAGTAGAAGGAGACCTCGTAGCGGAAGTCGATGTACGGCTGGACCAGAACCGTGCCGTCGGCGGCGGACGCCAGCTCGCCGGGGCCGATCACCCGCAGCCCCACCGAGTCCGCGCCCAGCACGGGTTTGACGACATAGCGGTCGGCCGCGGGGAGACGGGCGAGGTCGGCCGGGCGCACGGCGGTCGGGATCACCGGGAACCCGGCGGCGTACAACTCCGGGAGATAGCCCTTGCCCGCCATGTCCGCCCGCCCGGTGAGCGGGTTGTAGACCCGGGTACCACGCTCCAGGGCACGCGCCCGGAAGGCGTCGTACGCGGTCCGGTACGCGAGGACGGGGCCGCTGTTGCGGACGACGACGGCGTCGAAGGCGTCCATCAGCGCGGCGGCGTCCCGTGGGTCGCACAGGGCGAGGTCGGCGTCCGCGCGCAGCCGGGCGGCGAGATGGACGTCCTCGTCGCCGTAGCGCCGCCCGCGTGCCTCGTACGCCAGATCGGTCACATACAGCAGTCGCGGCCGGACACCGGACATGTGGCGGCTCCTCCCTCTTCACCTAGGGCTTCACCTAGGGCTTCACCTTGGGCTTCACCTGGGGCTTCGCCCTCTGACGGGGGTCAGAGTAGCCTCCCCACCCGCCACCTGTAGCACTCAGTTCCCTCCCACGGCAGCACTGAGTGCCATCCCGGCGAAAGCGGTGCTAGGTTCCCGTCCATGACCTCCAGCACCGCCGGGACCGGCGGCACCGCCGATCCGGCCGCCAAGCCGCCGATGCGGGACGCCCTGATCGCGGCGGCGTTCCAGCTCTTCCTGGAGCGGGGCTACGAGGAGACCACCGTCGACGACATCGTGGCGCTGGCCGGGGTCGGACGGCGGTCCTTCTTCCGCTACTTCCCGTCCAAACTGGACGTGGTCTTCCCGGACCACGACCGCTGTCTGGCCGACATGACGGAGTTCCTGGCCGACAGCGCCCCGGACGACGATCCGGTGCGGCGGGTCTGCGACGCGGCCCGGACGGTGCTGCGGATGTACGCCGAGAACCCGGCGTTCTCCGTGCAGCGCTACCGGCTCACCAAACAGGTGCCGGGGCTGCGCACCCATGAGCTGTCGGTGGTGTGGCGCTACGAGCGGGCGCTCGCCGACTATCTGCGGCGCCGGTTCGCGGCCCGGCCGGACGGCATCCTGCGGGCCGATGTGATCGCGGCGGCGGTGGTCGCCGCGCACAACAACGCGCTGCGGTCCTGGCTGCGTTCGGGCGGACGGACCGACGCGGAGGCCGCCGCGGACCACGCCCTGGGACTGGTGACCCTGTCGTTCGGGGCGTCCGGGCGCCCGCTGGTGGACGAGACGCCCGAGGACGTGGTGGTCGTGGTGTCCCGGCGCGGGGCCCCGCTGTGGCGGGTGGTGCAGGAGATCGAGACGACCCTCACCCGGGACTGAGCCGGCGCTCCGCCCGTGCCTCGGCCGCGCTCCGCCCTTACCTCGACCGCGCCCCGGAAATTCGGGGTACGCGGTGCCTTTACCGCTGACACTCAGTGCCATAGTGTGATCCTGTGCACGGTGGCACGCACCGGGCACGGCGTGCGCGATGTGCCGCGCCCGCGGGTATTCCGGCCGAGTGCGCAGGGAGTTGACCAGCGTGTACCACCCCTCAGCAAGCGTCTTCCAGCAGGGAGCCGGCCTCTCGGCGGGCACGGTCGGCCTCTGGCCCCCGAAGGAGGAGTCGATCCTCTTCCAGCGCTGCGACTGGTGCGGCACGGCCATGTACCACCGGCTTCTCTGCCCGGTCTGCCAGGGCAGCGAACTGCGCACCGAGCGCAGCGCGGGCACCGGCACGGTCCGCCACACCACAGTGGTGCACCGCAACACCCCGGCCGCCCGCAATGTGTCCCTGGTGGAGCTGACGGAGGGCTTCGTGGTGCGCGGCCGGGTCATGGGTCCGCTCATCGCCATCCACAGCGGCGACCGGGTGCGGCTGACCACGGCGAAGGACCCGGTGCGCGGCGAGCCCGTGTTCCAGCTGGTCGACGAGCCCTGCCGGGCCTGGACCTGAGCGACCGTCAGCCGGACGGGGCTCAGTGACGTCAGGGGACGTCAGATGACGTCAGGGCGCTGTCAGGGTGATCCTGATGCCGGTCGTCCCGTCGGCGCCCCGCCGCAGCCTGCTGCCCCACAGGGTGAGCCGGCCGATGATCCCGTACTTGCGCACCAGCAGACGCCGATAGCGGGCGGTGGTCTCCGGATCGCAGATCTCCGCCGTGGCCGGGACGGAGTCCCCGTTCGGCCGGCCGCGCACATCGCAGGGCCCGACGAGCACGTCGGGCCGGTTGCGGATGCGCTTCACCTTCCATGAGTCGCTGACGGTCCAGATGCCGAGGGCGTCGCCGTCGCCCACCACCCAGACCGGGGTGGCGACCGGGGTGCCGTTCTTGCGGTAACTGGTGATCAGCAGGTACTGGCCGTCGGCGAGCCGGGCCGTGGTGGCGTCCATGGCGGGCAGTGTAGACGCGGGTGGCGGGAGGGCCGGAACGGGCGGCGGGAGCAGGCCGGAGCCCCCGCCCCGACCCCCGTACATCACTCGTACCTCACTCCACAGCCGCCGCCATCCGCCGTACCGCCTCCGTGAGCACCTCCGGGGAGGCCGCGAGGTTGAGCCGGACGTGGCCCCGGCCGCCGGTGCCGAACTCCGGGCCGGAGTTGAGCGCCACCCGGCCGCGCTTCAGGAAGACCGCGGCCGGATCGTCGCCGAGCCCGAGCGCACGGCAGTCCAGCCAGGCCAGATAGGTGGCCGGACCCGGCCGGTACCGCACCTGCGGCAGCCGTTCGGCGAGCAGATCGGCGAGCAGCCGTTTGTTCTTGTCGAGGCCGGTGAGGAGCGCGTCCAGCCACGGGGTGCCCTCACGCAGGGCGGCGGTGTGGGCGAGGACACCGAGGTGGCTCGCCCCGTGGGAGACCACCTCGGGCATCCGGGCGAGATCGGCCGCGGCGTCCGGACCCGCCACGGCGAGGGCGGCCTTGAGCCCGGCGAGGTTCCACGCCTTGGAGGCGGACAGCAGCGCCAGCCCGCGTCCGGCGCCGGGGACGCTCAGATACGGCACGAAGTCCGTGCCCGCCGCGACCAGCGGGGCGTGGATCTCGTCGGCGACCACCCGGACCCCGTACCGCTCGGCGAGCGCGGCGACGGCGGTGAGTTCGGCGGCGCTGTGCACGGTGCCGGTCGGGTTGTGCGGGCTGCACAGCAGATATCCGGCCCGTCCGCCGCCCTGGACGGCCGCCCGGAAGGCGTCTTCGAGGGCGTCCAGGTCGAGCCGCAGCCCCGGGCCGAGCGGCACCTCCACCACCCGGCGGCGCATATGGCTGAGGAACGCGTAGAACGGCGGATAGACAGGCGGGTTCACGACGACCGGATCGCCGGGCCCGGTGACCAGTCCCAGCGTCTCGACCACGCCCAGCATCACATCGGGCACGAGCGCGGTGCGCTCCACGGCCGGCCCGTGCCAGCCCCACCGCTTCCCGGCGAACCCGGCGAGCGCCTCGGCGTAGCCGGTACCGGCGGGATACCCGGTGTCACCGAGGTCGAGCGCCGCATCGAGGGCGCGGCGGACGGGCGCGGCGAGCGGGACGTCCATCTCGGCGACCCACAGCGGGAGGACGTCCTCGGGGTAGGTGCGCCACTTCATGCTGGTACGGCGCCGGAGCCGGTCGAGGGTGAGCGCGCGC
This sequence comes from Streptomyces sp. NPDC048290, assembly GCF_040652095.1. Classification (NCBI taxonomy): domain Bacteria; kingdom Bacillati; phylum Actinomycetota; class Actinomycetes; order Kitasatosporales; family Streptomycetaceae; genus Streptomyces; species Streptomyces sp. NPDC048290. The sequence continues at coordinate 60,018 of NZ_JBEZLM010000034.1, read as the reverse complement.
AACGGGTCGAGGTCACCGGACGGGGCCGCGGCGGCGGGCGGCTCGGCGGACGCGGGCGGCTCGGCGGAGGCGTGCGGGTCCTTGGTCATGAACCCAACATAAGTGGCGGGTGGGGCGCCACGGAACGGGACGGACCGGGCGAACGGGGTCTGTTGCCGTGCGGCTGTCCGGAGCGCGAGTCCGGCGTGGGCGTCCGGTCGCTGAACACCCATGCCCCGCGCCGCGTACTGAGGGTGGGCGCTCAACTGCCGGAGGGCCCCGCGGGGTTGGTGCCGCGCGCGTTTCGGCGTTCGGGAGCCAGGGATTCGGGAGCCAGGGATGAGGCACGCACGACGACGGGTCGTCCGCCGGGTGGCACGGCTGACGGCGGTCGGCGGACTGCTGCTCGGCACGGCGATGGTCACCCAGGCGGTGGCGAGCGAGCCGCCGGGCACGTCCGCGACGACCCGCGGTGCGGCGGGCACGGTGGCGGACACGGGTACGGCCCTGGTGGACCGGCTGGGCGCGGCGCGGACGGCGGGCACCTGGCTCGGCGCGGACGGGCGGCCGGTGGTCGCGGTCACCGACACGGACGCGGCGGACGAGGTGCGCCGGTCGGGCGCCGAGCCGCGGCGGGTCGAGCGCAGCCTGAGCGATCTGCGGGCGGCGACGGCCGCGCTGGGCGAGGCGCCCCGGGTGGCGGGCACGGCGTGGGCGGTGGACTACCGGGCCAACGAGGTGGTGGTGCGGGGCGACCGGACCGTCTCCCGGGCGGACTGGTCGCGGCTGACGCGGACCGCCGAGGGGATCGGCGGCTTCGTGCGGATGGAGCGCACGGAGGGCGCCTTCACCACCCGGCTGAACGGGGCGCGGCCGATCCTGTCGACGGCGGGGCGGTGCTCCGCCGGGTTCAATGTGACCGACGGCAGCCGGGACTACATCCTGACCGCCGGGCACTGCGGTCCGATCGGTTCGGTGTGGTTCGCCGACGACCAGGGCACCGAGCAGATCGGCCAGACCGTGCGCGGCAGCTTCCCGGGCGACGACTACTCGCTGGTCCAGTACGCGGGCGGCCGGGCGGGCGAGGGCGCGGAGGTGGTGGCGGTCGGCGACGGCCGGGGGGTGCGGATCACCGGGGTGGACGATCCGTCCGTGGGGCAGCGGGTGTTCCGCAGCGGCAGTACGAGCGGGCTGCGCGACGGGCGGGTGACGGCGCTGGACGCGACGGTGAACTATCCGGAGGGCACGGTCACCGGGCTGATCGAGACCGATGTGTGCGCGGAGCCCGGCGACAGCGGCGGCCCGCTGTTCTCGGAGGGCGTCGCGCTGGGCATCACCTCGGGCGGCAACGGCGACTGCACGGCGGGCGGTACGACGTTCTTCGAGCCGCTGCCGCGGACGCTGGAGGATCTGGGGGTGAAGCTGATCGCCGCCGCGCCGGAGCCGGGGGCGGCCCCGTCACCGGCGGCGGTGGCGCCGGGCGCCGCCTCGCCCGGTTCGGCGGCGTCGGTCGGCGGCGCCGCGGCCGGGGTGCTGGCACGGCTGACGGACCCGGAGAACACCGGGCCGGGGCTGCTGATCATCGCGGGGAGCCTGGTCGCGCTGGTGGCCACCCGGTTCATCCGGGCGGAGCAGGACCGCAGGGCGTATCGCAACCGCTATTCGGCGATGTGGGGTTGAGGCCGCTCCCCGGTGTGGGGCGCGGCCTGCGGAAAGGGCCTGCTCGACGGCGCCGCGCGCCGGGGTCTGCGGAGAAACGGCTTCCTCGGGGGAAGCCGGGCGGGTGCCGGTGCGGCGGGCGGAGCCCGCGGTGTCACCGGGACGGCGAGTCGGCGCTCAGGCCGCTCTCGACGACTGCGGGGCCGCTGTGGCCCACTCCAGGACGAGCTGCTGGTACTGCTCACGCTGCTCGACGCTCAGTGTCCCGCCCGACCGGCGCCACAGCGCCCGGATCTCCTCGTTGACCTCGGCAGCCGATCGCTCGGAGTCGGGTTCAACAGTGGTGGACATGCTGTGAAGCATACGGGGGTCGAAGTGAAGGCAGTGTGAGTAATCACCAATCAATCGGACATAACGGACCGTGTTGCTGATCACGTCCATCTGACGGAAACTCATGCGGAGTTCCACCATCAGGGCCGTAGAAAGTTCACTGCTCGACGGCCCCGAGCGCCAGGACCTGGATCGCCAGTACGGCCGCGCCGCGCGCCCAGTCGTGGAAGTCGGAGACCCTGGTCTCCAGCGCGACCGGCGCGCACCTGGCGGCACACGGCGGGGATGGTGAGATACGACACCGCACTGCCGCGCGTCCCGTCCGGGCCAAGCGGTCCGCCGGGGTCGATGATCCCGTTCCGCCCGAAGCCTCGGTCCTCCCCCACGAACGGCACCCGACAGCCGTCCAGCACCAGCCCGTAGCCGAGCCCCGCGCCGATGGTCAGCACCACGAACCGGTCCAGACCCCGGCCCGCGCCGAACCAGGTCTCGGCCTCGACCAGCGCGGCCACGTCGTTCTCGACCACCACCGGCAGCCCCGCGCGCTCCCGCACCAGGTCCCCGAGCGGTACGCCGCGCCAGCCAAGGAACGGCGAGTCGGCGACCACCGCCCGCCGCTCCACCGGGCCAGGGTGCGCGCGGCCCAGCGGCAGATCGGCGACCTGGGCGGGGTCGTGGCTGGTCAGGGGGCGTTCGGCGCGGGCGACGATCTCGCTGCGCAGGGTGGTGACGACGGCGTAGACCCGGTCGCCGGTGATCTTGAAGCCGAGGAAGGCGCGGGACTCGGCGACGATGTCCAGCGGCTGGGAGGGGCGGCCCTGGCGGGACGGCGGGGTGCCGTCCGGGACCTCGACGAGCAGGCCCGTCTCCAGCAGGGGTTTGGTCAGCCGGGTCAGGCTTCCGGCGGACAGGTCCAGCCGGCGGGCGATCTCCGTACGGGACAGCGGGCCGTGCGTCAGCACCTGGAGCGCGACGGAGCGCTCCCCCGGGGTGCGCGCGGTGTATGTGACCGATCCGCTGCCCGAGCGGGCCCGGCGGCTGGAGTCGGCGGAGGGGCTGACCGGCACCTTCCCGTCGTACGCGGCCATGCCGGAGTCGGCGGATGTCGACGCGGTCGCGGTGTTCACCCAGCGCTGGACGCACGGACCGCTGGTGCTCCAGGGGCTGGAGACGGGCAAGCATGTCTACTCGGCCGTGCCCATGGCGGTCACCGAGGAGGAGATCGGCGCGATCCTCGACGCGGTCCGGGCCACCGGGCTGACCTACATGGTGGGCGAGACCAGCCCGTACAACCCGGCGACCGTCCATGCCCGCGACCGGATCGCCGCGGGGGCCTTCGGGCGGCTCTGCTACGCCGAGGGCGACTACGTGCACGACATGGGCCTGGGGTTCTACGACGCCTAGCGGTACAGCGGCGGGGCGGACTGGAAGGCGACCGCGAGCTGTCCGCCGCCGCTGTACCCGACCCACTCGGTGGGCGGGTCCTGGGCGCCTGGCGGACGCACGCGGTGAGCGTGTCGGCGATCGGTGGGGTGGACGAGCGGGGCGACGGGGTCTTCGACCGGTCGGTCAGCCGGCTCGACAACGATGTGTCGAACGCCGGCGCGCTCTTCGAGGTGGCGGGCGGCGGCTACACCCTGCCGGGCGTCGTCGCGCACGAGTCGGCGCGGCAGGGTGGGGCGCGGCTGGCGATCCCCGACTTCGGGGACGCGCCCGGCGCGTGAGGTCCGGGCGCGGAGGTGGATCAGGTGCCCGGCTTGCGGCCGTACACGTAGACCTCGTCGCCGTTCTTCAGCAGCGACCAGTACTTCTTGGCGGCGGTCTTGGTCATGTTGACGCAGCCGCGTGAGCCCGGCGGGTTCCACATGCTGACGCTCGCCGAGTGGAACGCCTGGCCGCCGTCGAAGAACTGGGCGTACGGCATCGGCACGTTGTAGATCGAGGAGACGTGGTCGATGTTGCGCCAGTAGACCTTCTTCAGGCCGGTGCGGGTCTCGTCGCCGTCACGGCCGGTGCGGACCGGGACGGGGCCGTAGACCAGGCGGCTGCCGTCCTGGACCCAGCTGATCTGGAGGGTCAGGTTCACACAGGCGATCCGGCCCTTGTTCGTGGGGCACTTGCGGTCCTTGTTGGGGTTGTTGCCGACCGCCTTCTGCTTGTTCATCAGGTCCATCACGCCCCACGTGACGGAGCCCGCGTAGCCGATGTTCGGCGTGATGCCGTGCTTGGTCTGGAACGCCTGGATCGCCTTGCAGTCGGCGGTGGACTGCCTGCCGTCGACCGGACGTCCGAGGAACTTCTCGACCTGCTTCTGATGCGGCCCCGTCTGGGTCGTACAGCTCGCGGCCTGCGCGGGCGCCGCGCCCAGCCCCACCACGAGCGGTGCCACCAGCGCGGCCGCCCCTACGACCACGGCTCCGCGTCTGCGCATGTCCCCCATACCCGTACCCTTCACCCGCTCATTCGCGCCGCGCGGCTCTCGCGCGGTTCCGTCCAGCTAGACCGGAGGCGGGTCGGATCGGTTGTAGCAGCGCGGGGGCTGGTACGTAACGGTGACATTCGAGACAGGGTGTGCGGGCTCCGGGGAGCCGTCTGGTATAAGCGGTCCGGTCCCGGTATCGGCTGTCGATCCCGGTATAGGTGGTCCGGTCAGATCTCGGATGCCCGCATCGCCTGCCGGAAGCCCGAGTCCACGGCGGTGAGGCCGCCGTCGACGACCAGGGTCGTGCCGGTGATCCAGGCGGCGTCGCGGGAGGCGAGGAAGGCGACGGCGGCGGCGATGTCCTCCGGTTCGCCGACCCGGCCGAGCGGGTAGAGGCCGCGCGCCGCGTCCAGGGCGTCGTCCCGGCCCGCCCAGGCGGTCGTCCGGACCGTGCCCGGCGCCACCAGGTTGACCCGGACCCCGCGTCCGGCGGCGTGTCCGGCGAGCGTCCGGGTCAGCGAGCCGAGCCCGGCCTTGGCGGCGCTGTAGGCGTGGTTGCCGAAGTCGCGCAGCCCGTTGACGGACCCGATGTTCACCACCGCCCCGCGTCCGGAGGCGGCGAGGTGGGGCAGCGCGGCGCGGGCGCAGCGGTAGGCGCCGGTCAGGGTGACGTCGAGATCGCGGGCCCAGGTGGCGTCCGGCTCGTCCTCGAAGCGGGGGGCGTCGGGCGAGCAGTGATAGGCGTTGTTGACCAGCACGTCCAGGGAGCCGAGTCCGGCGGCGTGGGCGACGGCCGCCTCGACGGACGCCCGGTCGGTGACGTCGCAGCCGAACGCCCCCGCGTCCAGCCCCGCCGCGCGCAGCGCCCCCGCGGTCTCCTCGGCCGCCGCCGGATCGACGTCCGTGACCAGGACCCGGGCGCCCTCCTCGGCGAACCGCCGGACGGTGGCGGCCCCGATGCCCCGGGCCGCGCCGGTGACCAGAACCCCGTATCCCGCGAAGCGCGCGCTGTCAGCCATGGGGCGAAACCTACTGCCCCGGAGATCATCGCGGCAGATAGCGTGCGCCCATGTCTGACTTCATGGGGCAACTCCCCGCCCTCATAGGTGTGGTGGTCGGCGCGCTCGGCTCCTATCTGGTGGTGATGCGGGGTGAACAGGTCCGGTTCCGGCAGGAGCGGGCGGCACGCTGGGAGGAGCGGCTGCTCGGGGTGTACGCGGACTACGCGCGGGCGCTGAAGACCTCCGTCACGCTGACCTACCGGGTCGCCGCCCATCTCGGCAACGATCCGCATCCGCATCCGCTGAGCCCCGAGGAGGCGGCGCCGCTGCTCGCGGAGGCGGCCGTGGCACGGGACCCGTCGGGTGAGGCGCTGCTCCTGCTGGGCAGCCCGGAGGTGGTGGAGAGGGCGCGGGTGTGGGTGGTGGCGGTGATGGCGATGGAGGCGTTCCTGCGCGCCGGGACGCGTGATCCGGGGGCCTGGAGGGAGCTGCTGGAGCGGCAGCGGGCCGCGCGGGAGGCGTACTACGGGGCGGTCCGCGGGGATCTGGCGCTGCCGCCGGGGCACGGGGGGCGGTGGGCCCTGCCCGTGCCCGGCGACGGCGGACCTCAGCGGTAGCCGGTGGTGTCGGCGGGCCTGCCCTGGTCCTGGACCTCGACCAGGTAGCGCCAGGCGTCGGGGCGGCTGCCGTCCAGGTCGGTGAAGCCGTACTCCCGGGCGAGGCCGCCGCTGGACAGGGACTGCCCGTTGAAGCGGCTGACGTCCGGGTCGGTGGCGAGCGCGGCGACCGCGCGGCCGACATAGCGCGGGGTCTCGGAGATGGCGAAGTGCGGCTCCTTGGTGAGCGCGTCGCGCCAGGTGTCCTCGGTCACCCCGAAGCCCTCCAGCATGATCTCCGAGCGCAGCCAGCCCGGGGTGAGGACGACGGCGGTGGCGCCGCGCGGGCCGAGTTCATGGCCGAGGGCGAAGCCCATCCGCAGCACGGCCGTCTTGGCGAGGTCGTAGAAGAAGTTCACGCGGTAGTGGGCGGTGTTGTAGGCGAGGGTGCCGTCGGTCATCTCCACGACCAGGCCGCCGGGGCGGCGCAGCAGCAGCGGCAGTGCGTGGTGGCTGGTGATGGCGTGGGTGTCGATGGCGAGGCGGAGCAGCCGCAGTCCGTTGTCCAGGTCGTGCTCCCAGACCCGGGCGTCCCACTCGAAGAGGCGCTCGCCGCCCCAGATGTCGTTCACGAGGACGTCCAGCCGTCCGTGGTCGGTGTCGATGCGCTCGACGAGCGCCCGCACCTGCGCCGGGTCCAGATGGTCCGTCGGTACGGCGATGCCGTGTCCGCCGGCCTCGGTGACCAGGTCGGCGGTGTCCTCGACGGTCTCGGGGCGGTCGTACTCGGAGCGGTGGGCGCGGGTGCTGCGGCCGGTGACGTAGACGGTGGCACCGGCCGCGCCCAGTTCGACGGCGATCCCGCGCCCGGCGCCCCGGGTCGCCCCGGCGACCAGCGCCACCTTGTCTCGCAGCGGTCCTGACATGTCCGGCCTCCTGTGGTGCCTCGTCCATGGGACTCCCGTGTTCCGGGGCCCATGGAAGAGTCTTGCCGTGAAGCCGGACATCTTCTGTCTGCATTTCCGCGATGCCGCCGTTCGGTGGCGCCAGGCTGCCCGCTGTTCGGCTGCGGCAGGCCGCCCTCAGCCGCGGAGCCGCCGTTCGGCTGCGGCAGGCTCCCCTCAGCCGGGTGCCGCCGTTCGGCCGCCGCGGGCCGCGCTCACGCGCGGAGCCGCTCCTCCAGTTCCGCCGCGTCCCCGACGAACCACAGGTGACGGCCCCGGTTGGACTCGCGGACGAAGTCGCGCAGGGCGTCGCTCGCCGCGATCTGGGCGCTGATGTCCCCGATGACGGCGAGCCGCAGCCGGTAGTTCACGAACTTCTGGACGACGGCCCCGGCGACCCCCGAGCGCAGCCGGAAGAAGTCGTCGGGGAGGCGTTCGACCGGCACGGCGACGAGGTCGACCTCCTGGCCGTAGGTCTCGCCGATGAGGTCGAGTGCCGCGCGCTCGCCGTCCAGGGGCGGACCGTCGGGCGCGCAGCGCAGGACTCCCGTGCCGTGCAGGTTCTCGAACGTGTGGGTCGTCATGATCGCGATGGTACGGGCGGCCCGGACTCAGTGGCCCCGTTCGATCCACTCCGCCAGATGGGGCGCCTCGGCGCCGATCGTGGTGGAGTCGCCGTGTCCGGTGCGCACCACCGTCCCGGGCGGCAGGGTGAGCAGCTTGTCGCGCACCGAGTCGATGATCGTCGGGAAGTGGGAGTACGACCGTCCGGTGGCGCCGGGGCCCCCGGCGAACAGGGTGTCCCCGGTGAAGACGGTGTCCAGTCCGGGGTCGTACAGGCAGACCGCGCCCGGGGCGTGGCCCGGGGTGTGCAGGACCCGCAGGTCGGCGCCCGCGCTCTCGATGATCTGACCGTCGGCGAGATGGTCGTCGGGGTCGCGGTCGGGGTGGGTGAGCCGCCACAGCGGGAGGTCGTCGGGGTGCAGCCAGATCGCGGCGCCGGTGCGGTCGGCGACCTCGGGGGCGGCGTTCACATGGTCGTTGTGGGCGTGGGTGCACAGGATCGCGGTGAGCCTGCGGTCCCCCACCGCCGTGAGCACGGCGTCGGCGTCGTGGGCCGGGTCGATCACCAGCACCTCGTGGTCGTCGCCGACCAGCCAGACGTTGTTGTCGACGTCCCAGGTGCCGCCGTCGAGGGTGAACTGCCCGGAGGTGACGAGGAGTTCGATCCGGGCGGCCATCAGAGCACCACCACCGAGCGCAGCACATCGCCCTGGTGCATCCGGGCGAACGCCTGCTCCACCTCGTCCAGCGCGATGGTCTCGGTGACGAACGCGCCGAGGTCCAGGCGGCCCTGGAGATGCAGATCGATCAGCATCGGGAAGTCGCGGGAGGGCAGGCAGTCGCCGTACCAGGAGGACTTCAGCGCGCCGCCGCGTCCGAAGACGTCCAGCAGGGGCAGCTCCAGCTTCATCTCCGGGGTGGGGACGCCGACCAGGACGACGGTCCCGGCGAGATCGCGGGCGTAGAACGCCTGCCGGTAGGTCTCCGGGCGGCCGACCGCCTCGATGACGACATCGGCGCCGAAGCCGCCGGTCAGCTCACGGATGGCGTCGACGGGGTCGGTGTCCGTGGAGTTGACGGTGTGGGTGGCGCCCATGGAGCGGGCGGTCTCCAGCTTGCGGTCGTCGATGTCGACGGCGATGATCCGGGCCGCCCCGGCGAGCCGGGACCCGGCGATGGCCGCGTCCCCGACGCCGCCGCAGCCGATGACGGCGACCGTGTCGCCCCGGCCGACGTTGCCGGTGTTGATGGCGGCGCCGATCCCGGCCATCACACCGCAGCCCAGCAGTCCGGCCACCGCGGCGGACACCGCCGGGTCGACCTTGGTGCACTGTCCGGACGCGACCAGCGTCTTCTCCGCGAAGGCGCCGATGCCGAGGGCCGGGGACAGCTCGGTGCCGTCGGTGAGGGTCATCCTCTGCCGGGCGTTGTGGGTGTCGAAGCAGTACCAGGGACGGCCGCGCAGACAGGCCCGGCAGCGCCCGCACACCGCGCGCCAGTTGAGGATCACGAAGTCGCCGGGCGCCACGTCGGTGACGCCCTCGCCGACCGACTCCACGACCCCGGCCGCCTCATGGCCGAGCAGGAACGGGAAGTCGTCGTTGATGCCGCCCTGCTTGTAGTGCAGATCGGTGTGGCAGACCCCGCACGCCTGGATTTGGACGACGGCCTCGCCGGGGCCGGGGTCCGGCACCACGATCGTCTCCACCCTGACCGGCTCGTCCTTGCCCGGTGCGATGACTCCGCGCACTTCCTGCGCCATGTGCAGCCCCTCTCGTCGGTGATCGGCGTGCCGCCGCCGACCCTACGCGTGATCGTTCCGACGCGGCAGCGGGCTCGGCTGCGCCTGGGCCACGGGTGGCATCGGTCGAGGCACGGGGCGGGGCGGGGGCGCGGAAGGGGGACCTCCGTCAGGTCCGGACGGCCCTGGCATACCCCCGGGGGTACTCTGCTACGGTGGCGGAAAGATACCCCCGGGGGTAATGGGAGCAGGGAAGGAGTGCCGACATGTACTTCGTCGATGTCATCGACGTGCCCGGACTGGGCAACCGCGGCTATCTGGCGGGCGGCGCCGGGACCGCCGTGGTGATCGATCCGCCGCGCGACCCGGACCGGGTGATCGGCGCCGCCGCCCGCCGGGGCGTGCGGATCACCCATGTCGCCGAGACCCACGTCCACAACGACTACGTCTCCGGCGGCCTTGAGCTGGCCCGCCTCACCGGCGCCGCCTATCTGGTGCCCGCCGGGGCCCGGGTCGCCTACGCCCGTGTACCGGTCGAGGACGGCGACCGGGTGACCCTCGACACCGGCCTGGAGCTGCGCGCCCTCGCCACCCCCGGACACACCCCGCACCACACCTCGTACGTCCTCGCCGACGGCGGCACGGCCGTGGCCGTGTTCACCGGTGGGTCGCTGCTGATCGGCACGGTCGGGCGGCCCGACCTGGTGGAGCCGCGGCTGACCGGGCAGCTCGCGCGGGCCCAGCACGACTCGGCGCGGCGGCTGGCCGCCGAGTTGCCCGACGACACCCGGGTGCTGCCCACGCACGGCTTCGGCAGTCTCTGCGCGGCCACGCCGTCCGGCGGCGCGGAGGGGGGCGCGACGACCATCGGCCAGGAGCGGCGGACCAACACCGCGCTGGTCACGGACGTGGACACGTTCGTGGCGGAACTGCTCGCCGGGCTGGACGACGTTCCCGCGTACTACGCCCACATGGGCCCCGCCAACGCCCAGGGACCCGCGCCGCTGGACCTGACGCCGCCGCGGCGCGCGGACGCCGGGGAGATCGCGGCCCGGCTCGCGGCCGGGGAGTGGGTGGTCGACCTCAGGAACCGGGTCGCGTTCGCCCAGGGCCATGTCGCCGGGGCACTGAACTTCGAGTCGGCCGGGCAGTTCGCCGTCCAGCTGGCCTGGCTGCTGCCGTGGGGGAAGCCGGTCACGCTGCTCGCGGAGTCGGCGGGGCAGCTGGCCGCCGCCCAGCGGGAACTGGCGCGCGTCGGCATCGACCGGCCCGCCGCCGCGGCCACCGGTTCGCTGCCCGACTGGCTGCCCGACGGTGCCACGCCCCGCTCCTTCCCGCGCGCCGGCTTCGCGGACCTCGCGGCCCGCGCCGACGGGGTCGTCCTCGACGTCCGCCGGGACCGGGAGCGGGCCGCCGAGCACATACCGGGCTCGCTGCACATCCCGCTGCACCTGCTGCGCGACCGGCTGACGGAGCTGCCCTCGGACGGCACACCGGTGTGGGTGCACTGCGCGGGCGGGGCACGGGCGGCCATCGCCGCCTCGATCCTGGACGCGGCCGGGTACCCCGTGGTCGCGGTGGACGACGGCTTCGACGCGGCCCGCGCCGCGGGGCTGACGGTGGCGGCGGCACTGCCGTGAGCACCCTGGTCCTCGCCCTGGTCGCGGGCGCGCTGACCGGGCTGGCGCTCGGGGCGCTGGGGGGCGGCGGCAGTGTGCTGGCCGTGCCCGCGCTGATCTATCTGCTGGGCTTCGACCCGGCCGCCGCGACGACCGCCGCGCTGGTCGTGGTGGTCCTCACCTCGGTCACCGCGCTCACCGGGCACGCGCGTGCGGGCACGGTCGACTGGCGGCGCGGCGCGCTGTTCGCCGTCGCCGGGCTCCTTCCGGCGGCGGTCGGCGGGGCGCTCTCGTCCTGGCTGCCGCCGGGGGTCCTCACGGTGGCGTTCGCGGTGCTGGCGGGGGTGGCGGCGGCGGGGATGCTGCGGGGGGCGCGGGCGGAGGGGAAGGTGGAGGGGGAGGTGGAGGGGGAGGTGGAGGGGGAGGGGGAGGCGGAGGCGGGCCGTGCTGAGGGGTCCGGCTCCAGTTCCGGGTCCGGGTCCGGGACGGCGGTGGAGGCCCCCGGGGTTCCCGGGCGGAGGGGGCGGGTGCTGGGGGCCGGGGCCGGGCTCGGTGCGGTCACCGGGGTCCTGGGGGTGGGCGGCGGCTTTCTCGCCGTACCGGCGCTGGTGAACGTGGTGGGGCTGCGGATGCGGCTCGCCGTCGGGACGAGTCTGCTGGTCATCACCGTCAACGCGGTCGTCTCGCTGGTCGCCAGGACCGGCGCGGCCGTCCCCGTCGACTGGGCACGGGTGGCCCCGTTCGCGGCGGCGGCCGTGCTGGGCGCGTGGGACGGACGGCGGCTGGCGGCGAAGGTGTCGTCGGGCACACTGCGCCGGGTCTTCGCCTGCGCGCTGCTGGGTGTGGCGGCGTTCATGCTGGTGGACGGGGTGCTGTGAGCACCCCGGTCAGGCCGACGAGCGGGCGGCGTGCGGTGCGCGCCGGGCGCCCCGGTCAGGCCAGGGACAGGAACAGCCGCTCCAGCCGGGCCTTCATCTGCTCGGCCGACTCGCCGTCGCTGCGGCCCTGCTCCAGATCCGTCACGCACTGCTGGAGGCCGGTCGCGATGATCGCGAACCCGGCCCGGTCCAGGGCCCTGGACGCGGCGGCGAGCTGGGTCACCACGTCCTCGCAGTCGCGCCCCTCCTCGATCATCCGGATCACCCCGGAGATCTGCCCCTGCGCCCGGCGCAGCCGGTTCAGCACCGACTTCAGTTCGTCGCCCTCGAACCGCACTTCCATGATCCGCGCCTCCACACCACCGGCACCGGTACGGCCGCACCGGGCCGTACATACCCTTGGGGGTATTTTACCTCCCCCTCAGGCCGTTCCTCGGACCGTCCATCGGACTGCCCTTCACGCAGCACCGGAAGCCACGCACACGCAAAGGAAATTCCCCGCATGACCACTCACCCCACTCACCCCACGCCCTCCGCCCTCGACGCCGATCAGGCGCATACCCGGCTCGGCGATCTGACCGTCGTCGACGTCCGCACGCCCGGCGAGTACGCCTCCGGCCATCTGCCCGGCGCCCTGAACATCCCGCTGGACCAGTTGGAACGGGCCCTGCCGGTGCTGCGCCGGGTGCACGGCGAACTGCTCGTCGTCTGCGCCTCCGGGGCCCGTTCGGCGAACGCCTGCGCCCGGCTCGCCGAGGCGGGCATCGCCGCCATGACCCTGACCGGCGGCACGGCCGACTGGTCGCGGCGCGGACACGCCCTGGGCCGCCCGGCGTCCGGCGGACGGGCGGTGTGGCCGATGGAGCGCCAGGTGCGGCTGACCGCCGGGGCGCTGGTCCTGACCGGGCTGGGCCTCGGACTCCTGCACCCCGCCGGGCTGTTGCTGTCGGCCGGGATCGCGGGCGGGCTGGTGTTCTCCGCGCTGAGCGGCACCTGCGGGATGGCCGCGCTGCTGGCGAAGCTGCCGCACAACCGCCCGCGTCCGGCCGATCTGGCGGCGACACTCGCGCGGTTGGAGGCGCGGTAGACCCATGGCGGGAGCCGGGTCCGTGTACCCGGCGGCCCGTTGTCAGTGGCCCCCCGTAGTCTGGCAAGCACGGTCCGATCCGCCGTACCAGCCCGCCGAAGGAGCCCCGTGAGCAGCGCACAGACGGAAGCCGCCGCACCCCCGTGGCGCATGCTCCTCGGCTATGTACGGCCGCACCGCTGGGCGTTGCTGACCGGCGCCCTGCTGTCGCTGGTCACGGGGGCCACGGGGCTGCTGCTGCCGCTGGTGGCCCGGGGCCTGATCGAGGACCTGGAGCACGACCGGGCGATCACCGGCGCACTGCTCGCGATGTCGGCGCTGGTGGTGGCGAACGCGCTGGTGGGCGCCCTGGGCGGCTATGTCCTCCAGCGCACGGCGGAGTCGGTGGTGCTCGGCGCGCGGCGCACCCTGTCGTCGTATCTGCTGCGGCTGCGCATACCGGCGGTGGACCGCAGCGAGCCGGGCGATCTGATGGCCCGGATCACCTCGGACACCACGCTGTTGCGGCAGGTCACCACCGAGACCCTGGTGGGCCTGGGCACGGGCGGGCTGACCCTGGTGGCCACGGTGGTGATGATGGGCGTGGTCGATCCCGTGCTGCTCGGCGTCACCTTGGCGGTGATCGCCGGTGCGGGCCTGGTGCTCGGGCTGATCGTGCCGAGGATCAACCGGGCCAGCAAGGAGGCACAGAGAGCCGTCGGGCTGATGGGCGCCTCGCTGGAGCGGGTGCTGGGCGCGCTGCGCACGGTGAAGGCGTCCGGCGCGGAGCACCGCGAGGAGCGCACCCTGCACGAGGCGGCCGAGGAGTCCTGGCGGCAGAGCGTCCGCGCCGCGAAGTGGTCGGCGGCGGCGGGCAACACGGCGGGGCTGGCCATGCAGATCGCGTTCATCACGGTGCTGGCGGTGGGCGGCGCGCGGGTGGCGACGGGCGCGGTGGACGTCGGCACACTGGTCGCGTTCCTGCTGTACGTCTTCTATCTGATGGCGCCGATCCAGCAGGTGGTCGCCGCGATCACCCAGTACCAGACGGGGGCGGCGGCGCTGAGCCGTATCCAGGAGGCGCTGGCGCTGCCCGCGGAACCCCGGCCGGCCGCCGCCGAATCGCCCGCCCAGGACACCCACCCGGCCGCCGTCGCCTTCCGGGACGTCCGCTTCCGCTACGCCGACGATCTGCCGTACGTCCACCACGGGGTGAGCTTCGAGGTGCCGCCGCAGGGCATGACGGCGTTCGTGGGCCCCTCGGGCGCGGGCAAGACCACGGTGTTCTCACTGATCGAGCGGTTCTACGAGCCGCAGTCCGGGGAGATCGCGGTCGACGGTACGGAGATCGCGCGGTGGGATCTGGCGCGGCTGCGGTCGGCGATCGGCTATGTGGAGCAGGACGCGCCGGTGCTGTCGGGTTCGCTGCGGGACAACCTGCTGCTGGGCAATCCGGCGGCGGACGACGGCCAGGTGGCGCGGGTGCTGAAGACGACCCGGCTGGACGGGCTGGTGGAGCGGCTGCCGGAGGGGCTGGACACCCTGGTCGGGCATCGGGGCACCAAGCTGTCCGGCGGGGAGCGTCAGCGGGTGGCCATCGCCCGCGCCCTGCTGCGCCGCCCCCGGCTGCTGCTGCTGGACGAGGCGACCTCGCAGCTCGACGCGGTCAACGAGGCGGCGCTGCGGGACACGGTGGCGGATGTGGCGCGGTCGACGACCGTGCTGGTGGTCGCGCACCGGCTGTCGACGGTGACGATGGCGGACCGGATCGTGGTGATGGACGCCGGGCGGGTCCGCGCGGTGGGCACCCACCAAGAACTGGTGGCCGCCGATCCGCTGTACGCGGAGCTGGCGGCCACACAGTTCCTGGCCTCGGCCGGGTGAGCGGCCGGGGCGGACGAGGGGGTCGGTTCGCGACCGAGGGGGTCAGTACTCGACGGCGGGCACCAGGCCGGTGACCGGTGCGACCAGGTCGGTGACCTGGTGCAGCTCGCTGAGCTGGTGGAGACCGTTGAGCTGGTTCAGCTCGGCGAGCCCCTCGGACGGACGGGGAATGGCGGCCTTGTGCTCGGCGGGGATGTCCGAGACGGTCAGCGAGTCCAGCACGGCGACCGGGTTGAGCTTGCCGTCAGCGGCGGCGTCCGCCTCGGCGGCACCGGCCTGCGGCGCGGCGAGACCGGCTGCCCCGACGGCGAGACAGGCGGCGGCGAGAATACGACGAGTTGAGATCATGTCTTCAGCAACGCGTACGGACCCCGCCGGACACGGCCGACGCGGGCCCCTCACCCGACAGGCGCACCTCACGGACGCGGGTGTGCGCCCCCCGTCCCCGGGCCGGTCGCGGCGGCGGGCCCCGGGCCGCGTTTGCCGACTCCGCCGCTCCGGGGGAGGCTCGTAGAAGAGGTCCCCAGCGGCTCGCGCCGTACATCCCTCGCGCGGGCCGCGCCCTCCGAGGAGGTCACGATGGGCACTGTGGCGAGCCCCGTCTTCGACGCGAAGACCCTGCGCCGGGGCATCGAGGGCAATCCGAACACCCTGCTGGCGCTGTACGCCGACGACGCCGAGGTACGGGTGGTGGACCAGGTCAGCCGGCCCAGCCGTCCCAAGGTGCTGCACGGCCGGGACGAGATCAGCGCGATGCTGGACGACATCTACAGCCGGGACATGACCCACCGGCTGGACGACTGTGTGGTTCAGGGCGACCGGGCGGCGTTCACCGAGTCCTGCGAGTACGCGGACGGGACGCGGGTGCTGGCCGAGTCGATGCTGACCCTGCGGGACGGCCGGATCGCCCGGCAGACCCTGATCCAGGCGTGGGACGAGTAGGCAGGGGGCATGCCCAGGTTCCAGATACGGACACGACTGAGCTGGTCCTTCTCCGCCCAGGCGGGCGTCGGGCGCCCGCATCGCGCACCGACGGCCGTACGGCTGGCGCGGGCGGGGGTGCTGCGCGCGCTGCTCCGTGCGGCGACGCGCCGCGCCGAGCCGGTACCGGTGGGGCGCCACCGGTTCCGTGTCTCGCCGAGACGGCGACTGCGGCGACGGTGACGGGGGCCGGGGCTGGGGTGTGCGTGGGCGGGGCCGTGGGGAGGCCGCTTTGGTGCCGGGGAGCGTCGGCCGGAGCCTGGGCGGGAACGCGGGCGGCGCCGCGCTGGGGCGGGACCGTCGAGGGGGGTGCGGGCGGGAACGCGGCCCCGAGCCGCCCGCCACGCCAGGGCGGCGACCGTCGAGAGCGCGCGGGCAGGAACGCGGTCCCCGACGACGCCCGCCACGCTGGGGCGGGACCGTCGAAAGTACACCGGCAGGAACGCCGCCCCGATGACACCCGCCACGCCAGGGCGGCGACCGCCGAGAGCGCCCAGGCAGAAACGCGGTCCCCGACGACACCCGCCACGCTGGGACGGGACCGCCGAGAGTGCCCAGGCAGGAACGCGGCCCTGACGACGCCCGCCACGCTGGGGCGGCGACCGTCGAGAGCGCGCGGGCAGGAACGCGGTCCCCGATGACACCCGCCGAGCTGAGGCGGGACCGCCGAAAGTGCACCGGCAGAAACGCGGTCCCCGACGACGCCCGCCACGCTGGGGCGGGACCGCTGACAGTGCACCGGCAGGAACGCGGCCCGACGACGCCCGCCGCGTCGGCGCAGGACCGTCGAGTGTGGGCGGAGGACGGTGCCGCGACCGGCTGCCGCGCACCGGCCGGGCCCTCCGTCGGTGCTCGGGGCGGGGCGGTGGTGGTCACCGCGTGGTGGCGCACGCTCTCGCCTCCGCCAGATAGCGGGCCACCGGGCCCAGCGTCAGCATTCCGCTGGCCGCGCCCGCGTCCTCCGTGGCGGCGGCGCTCAGGGCGGTCTCGGCCCGCGCGGCGGTCCCGGGTTCGCCGAGACGGGCGGCGGCGTGGGAGGTCAGGCACCACAGGGCCTCCGACAGATGGTCGGGCGGGGGCGCGGGAGCCTCGGCGAGGGCGGTGCGGGCCTGCTCGGGGCGGTCCTGGGCGAGCAGGACGAGGGGGCGGGTCCAGGGCTCGTAGGGGCCCCAGTCGAGGTGCGGGTCGGTGGGCGCGGGCCGGTCGTGCAGCAGGCGCAGCCCCAGCAGGGCGAGCGGGAACAGACCCCGGTGCAGCCCCGGCATCCCGGCCGTCCGGAGGGCGTCCTCGGCGGCCCGGTACCGCGCGGCGGCCGTGGCGGGGGCCGGGCCACCGGGTCGGGTGCTGCGGGTGGCCGCCGCCCGTGCCCGGAACCACCGGGTGAGGACGGGGACGAGGGGCGCCTCGGTGGTGACGGCGAGCCGTTCGGCGGCGTCGGCGTACGAGGCCGCGGTGTCGAGGTCGCCGAGGGCGGACGCGGACTGGAGCCGGCCAAAGTGGCCGAGGACCTGGTAGGCGGGCAGATCGTGGCGGGTGGCCAGGTCGAGGATCTCGGCGCCGATCCCGTCCCGTACGGCGGCGAGTCCGGGCCGGGTGAAGGAGTGCAGGAACACCCCGTTGAGGGCGAAGGCCAGCAGCGCGGGATCGTCGCGGTGCCGTGCCATCGCCTCGGCCTGCCGTGCCGCCTGCCGCGCGCGCCGCGCCTCGGGCGCCGAGAGGTCCGCGCTGCGGCTCTCGACGGCGATCGTGGCCAGCAGCCGGGCGGTCAGATCGCCGGGGCCGTCGGGTCCGAGCGCGGTGAGGGTGCGCTCGGCAGCCGCGACGACGGCACGGGACTGTCCGGGGTCGTCGGCACGGGTCCACAGGGCGGGCACGTCGTAGGCGCCGATGATCCGGGCGGTCAGGTGGAGGTCGCCGGTGCGTTCCGCCGCCCGGACGGCGGCGAGGCGGTCGGCCCGGGAGCGGACGAGGGCGTCGCCACCGGCGAGGGCGAGGGTGCGGGCCAGATCCACGGTGGTCCGGGGACCGAGCGGCACGCGGGGCGCGGTCCACGCGCCTCCGTGGCCCCCGTCGCCTCCGTGGCCCCCGCCGCCCCCGTCGTCCCCGTCCACCGGTGTGGAGGCGTTGAGGATGTCCCGTTCCAGGCGCTGGAGTCCGGGGCCGGGGTCGAGCCCGAGCTGACCGACGAGCATCGCGCGGGCACGGCGGAGGGTGGCCAGCGCGTCGGCCTGACGGCCCGCGCGGTGCAGGGCGCGGGCCAGCAGTTCCCAGGCGGGCTCACGCCAGGGATGCTCGGCGATGTGGGCGCCGAGTTCGGCGACCAGGGCGGCGCCCTCGCCGGAGTCGAGGAGGATGCGGGCGCGCAGTTCCACCGCCTCCAGCCGCAGCTCCTCCAGCCGGGTCCGTTCGCGCCGCGCCCACGGGGCGCCGGGCAGATCGGCGTAGGCGGGTCCGCGCCAGGCGGCGAGGGCGTCGGCGAGGTCGGTCACCGCGTCGGGGCTGCGCCGGGCACGGGACAGGGTGTCCTCGAACCGGTACGCGTCGACCGCCTCGCGCGCCAGGCGCAGCGCGTAACCGGGACCCTCCGTGACGATGAGGCGCGGTGGGTCGCGGGGCGGGCGGTCGGGTTCGAGGGCGCGGCGCAGCGCGGCCACGAAGGTGCGCAGGGCACCGAGGGCCCGTTCCGGTGGGTCGGTCCACAGATCGTCGACGAGGGTGTCGGTGGTGACCATCCGTCCCTCGGCGGCGACGAGCCGGGCGAGCACCTCACGGTGGCGGGGTCCGCCCAGGTCGACCGGGCTGCCGTCGTCGTGGAGGGCTCGCACGGTTCCGAGCACGTCGATGCGCATGACTCCATCCTCGGGGTGCGGGGCGGGCGGTGCCGCACCGTACTGACCGGTTGCTGATCGGCCCCCGCTGTACTGCTGCCCGGCCGCTCACCGGCGGCCGACCGGCTACTGACCGGTTGCTGATCGCCGTGGCCCAGCCTGGTCCGGTCAAGTCAGTCCCCCTCCACCCACTCGGGAAGAAGGCCCCTCATGACACCCACCATCCCCGGCTTCGACCAGGTCCGGCTGCCCGGCGCGGACGGCGTCGAACTGGCCGCGTCCGTCGGCGGCGACCCCGGCGCCAGCCCGGTCGTACTGCTGCACGGCTTCCCGCAGACCCGGCTGATGTGGCGGCACGTCGCCGTGCGCCTCGCCCGCGAACACCACGTGATCTGTCCCGACCTCCGGGGCTACGGCGCCAGCGACAAGCCGGCCGCCACCGGTCCGGACGTGTACGCCAAGCGCACCATGGCCGCCGATGTCGTAGCCCTGGCGGCGGCGCTCGGACATGAGCGCTTCGCCCTGGTCGGCCACGACCGGGGCGCCCTGGTCGCCTTCCGGGCCGGGCTCGACCACCCGGAGATCCTCACCCACCTCGGCATTCTGGACATCGTGCCGACGCTCGACATGTGGCGCGTGTTGCAGGGCACCTCGGCGGCCGTCGGCTACCACCTCTTCCTGATGGCCCAGCCGCCCGGACTGCCGGAGCTGATGATCGCCAACAGCGCGGACGCGTTCTTCGGCTCGTTCCTCGACGCCTGGGGCGGCGACCCGGCGGCGCTGCCGGAGGAGGTGCGGGCCGCGTATCTGCGGGCGAGCGCGGCGGCGGTGCCGTCGATCGTCGCGGACTACCGGGCCTCGGCGGGTATCGACGTCACCCATGACCAGGCCGACCTGGACGCCGGTTCGCAGCTGGCGATGCCCGTGACGGTCGTCCAGCAGGACTGGGGCGCCCGCCTCGGCTACGACGCCGCCGAGGTGTGGCGGGCGTGGGCACCGGACCTGGACCACCGGCTGACCCGGGCGGGACACTTCATGGCGGAGGAGGCGCCCGAGGAGATCACATCGGCGATCCAGGACCTGCTGAAGCGGTGACAGCCGAGGGATGACGCGGGAAGACTCGGGGAAGAGACGGGAAACGCGTGATGGGGGCCGGGGATGCTGGTCACGGAGTTCAGCACGGAGATCGTTCCGGCGGCCGAGCGGTTCGAGCTGTTCCACGACTTCACCAGCCGCTCGCACATGCCCAACCGGCTGCGCAGCACTCATCAGGACGATTTCCGCGCCCGGATGCGGATGCTGCACATGGCGGACATCCAGATCTCCGCCATGAACTTCGCCCATCTGGAGGTCACCCGGACCCCGAAACTCATCAGGCAGTCCGACCCGGAGGCGTATCAGATCAACTACTTCGCACGTCAGACGGGGCTGCTCTCCTTGGCCGGAACGGATACGGCACTGCGCGAAGGCGACCTGGTGGTGATGGACACCAGCCGCCCCTACCGTGGGGACGTCCGTGCCGTCGGTGGCGGCTGGCCGCATATGACCGTTCAGTTTCCGCGCTGGCTCATGCCGTTGCCGGAGAAGACGGTCCAGCGGCTGTACGCCGTCCCGATCAGCGGGCGCGAGGGGATGGGCGCGATGCTCGCCCAGTGGCTGACCGCCCTCAACACGGGCGCCCGCGACTTCACCCGGGCCGATGTCCCCACCCTCGCCTCGGTCACCCTCGACCTGCTGGCGTCCGTCGTCGCCCACTGTCTGGAGGCCGAGGGCGTCCTGAGCCCGGAGACCCGGCGGAACGCGCTCCGCGCCCAGATCGACACCTTCGTCGAGCAGCACCTCGCGGACCCGGCCCTGACCCCCCGCACCATCGCCGACGCCCATCACATCTCCCTGCGCCACCTCCAGCGGCTGCTCGCGGAGAACGGCACCTCCCCCGCCGTCTGGATACGCGACCGCCGACTGGAGCGCTGCCGTACGGACCTGGCCGATCCCCGGCTCGCCGACCGCACGGTCCAGGCGACCGCCGAACGCTGGGGCTTCACCAACGCCGCCCATTTCAGCCGCCTCTTCCGGGCGGCGTACGGGATGTCCCCACGGGACTACCGGAATCTGCCGGCCGGGGAGCGGGCGGACCGGTCCCTCGGCGCGGGGGCGCACGGCACGCGCGTCCGAGGTGAGGCGGGGGCCGGGTGTCTCGGGACATCCATACCGGACTAGCCGATCCCGGACTAGCCGATCCCGGGGTGGCCGATCCCGGGGTGGCCGTCGCCGTCGCCGGGGTCGCCGTCACCGGGGTCTCCCGGGAGCACTAGATTCTGGACGCATCGTCGTCGTCGGAGGGCCCGTTGGACAGCGTGCGTCCGGCGTCCCGTGCCCCGCGGCGCGGCGGAGCAGCCGAGCGGCAGGAGGAGACCGGTGGGCGACCGCAGTGCGATCGAGTGGACCGAGGCGACCTGGAATCCCACCACCGGCTGCGACCGGGTCTCGCCCGGCTGCGACCACTGCTACGCGCTGACCCTGGCGAAGCGGCTGAAGGCGATGGGCGCGGCGAAGTACCAGAACGACGGTGATCCCCGGACGTCCGGACCGGGCTTCGCGGTGACGCTGCACCCGGACGCCCTCGACGTCCCGTACGGCTGGCGGAGTCCGCGGACGGTGTTCGTGAACTCGATGTCCGATCTGTTCCACGCGCGGGTGCCGATCGCGTTCGTCCGCCAGGTGTTCCAGGTCATGGCGGACACACCGCAGCACACCTACCAGGTGCTCACCAAGCGGGCGCGGCGCCTGCGGCAGATCGCCCCGCGGCTCGACTGGCCGGACAATCTGTGGATGGGCGTGTCGGTGGAGAGCGAGCGGGAGCTGACGCGCGTCGAGGATCTGCGCGGGGTCCCCGCGGCCGTACGGTTCCTGTCGTGCGAGCCGCTGCTGGGGCCGCTGGCGGGACTGGATCTCGACGGCATCCACTGGGTGATCGCCGGTGGTGAGTCCGGCGCCGGGCACCGGCCACCGGAGGAGGACTGGGTCACGCAGATCCGGGACCGGTGTCAGGACGCCGGTGTCGCCTTCTTCTTCAAGCAGTGGGGCGGGCGCACCCCGAAGTCCGGTGGCCGTCTCCTGGAGGGCCGGACCTGGGACCAACTACCAACTACCACTGACGGCCTGACCATCTGACCGTCTCACCACCTCACCGCCTGACCGTCTCACCACCTGACCGTCTCACCGCCCCACCACCTCACGGATCATCACCCGGCGTCGCTCACACCTCACACCTCACACCTCACACCGCACGCCGCCCCGGCTGGAGCCGGATCTCACGGGTCCTGCGCACACCCACCCCACTGGTCGTCGTCCTCCCCTGCTCGTACAGCAGCCGCACCGCCCGCCGTACCACCGGCTCGGTGACCTGTCCGTAGTAGGGCCCGAAGATGGCGAGGGTGTGATCGACCAGCCGGAATGGCCGCCGGGTCTGTGCCAGCAGCGTCGCCAGGTTCTTCGTGATCTGCGGCAGGGCCCTGGCCTCCACCTCCTTCGGATCGGGCCGGGTGACGGAAACCCTGGTGAACAGCGCCCCGTCGTCCTCCTCCTCGCGCTCCTGGAGCGTCTCCCACCACACGGACCGGGCGCGGGCCACGGAGTCGCCGAACACCCACAGGCCGTAGGGGCTGCGGGTGGCGAACACCAGCCGGTAGACGGCCCGTTTGCGCGGCGAGTGCGACACCGGCACGGACTGCACGACCATCCCGGTCCGGCGCGCCAGTCGGCGGGAGTACTCGGCGGCGACCTCCTCGATGGCGTCCTCGGCCGCGCCGTCCGCGCCCCGGGACGCCACCGCGTCGGCGAAGTACTCCCGCCACCAGGTCCCGCCGCACACATCGTCGAACCGCCGCAGCGACCGCTCGTTCCCCTTCGGGGACCGGACATGGCCGCCGAGGCGCCATACGGCCATCATGCTGAAGTTCATCAGCAGCTCGGTGGCCGGGCGTTTCTGGGGCCGCCGGTGCGCCAGGACCTCGACGAGGCGGTTCTGCGGCAGGACGAGCCCGGTGGGGTCCAGGAAGAGGAACAGCGGCTCCCGCTCGGCCCGCCCGACGACCCGGTCGAGAACGCCGTCCACCTCGCCGTGGTGGACGTACGCCCTGACGTTCCGCCGCTGGTACGGCTCCACGACCTTGCGCAACCGGTCGAAGGACTTCGCCTGCGGTTCGCAGAAGAAGCACTCCAGTGTGAGCCCCGCTGCGCCGCGCAGGTACGCGGCGACCCGCAGCGCGATCTCCGCCGAGGCGGGTTCACCGCTCTCGTAGCGGCCCTCCCCCGCGTATCCGTCGAGATAGACGACCCGTCCGTCGCGGGACTGGGTTCCGGTCATTCCGCCGAACTGCGGCAGATAGCGCTTGAGAAGATCATGTTTGAACACACTGGGCAGTGATCTGTCCGCCCAATAGTCTCCGCCCGTGCCCGCCGACATCGCCCACCCCCACCGCCGCCTGTTTCCGCACTCGTCTGGTCACAGATGGTGAGGCAGTGGGCGGGGACGGACAAGGTCGGGCGAACAATGCCGGGTCGCTCCACGGGATCGGACAGACGGGGCGAGGGCGGCCCCTCCGGGTCCTGCTTCAGCACGAGGGGCCGCCGTGGCCTTCCGGACCGGAAGGCGCGACGCCGGGCGGGGCGTACGCCGAACCATGGCGCCGATCCCGCCCACGCCGCACTTCGATACACGGATTCGCCTCCAAAAGCGTTCATTCGGGCGGGATCTACCGGTGCCCGCGGCCGTTCTGCGGTAGGGGATCGAGGAACGGGCGCGGTTATTGTTCCGTAACCCCATGATCACGTTGAGGGGCGCACGCCCGGCGCACCATGCTGGTCCCCCGACTCCCCGGGGCGCGTCAGCACCGCATCGGAGGAGCCTTCCGGACCAGTCTGCTGTTCAAGGAAGGTGCAATGACCCACCAGCAAGTGATGATCACGGTCGTGTACGACGGTGGGGGCGAGCCCTCCAACTCCGTGCCCGTGCCCGTGTACATGTCCGGGCCCGTGCCCGTGTCCGTGTCCGCCGGCAGTGGGGAGACGTCGTGATGATGCCCCCCATGGTGCCCGGACCGGCCGGAGGCGAACCGCCGCCGAGTCGTCGTGGGCGTCCCCCGGAACCGATCTGCAAGACGGCCGGGCCCGTGCACCGGACCTGGCTGGAGCCGGTCCGCAACCGGCTCGCGGAGAGCCGGCTGACCCTCGACGAACTCGTCAGCCGCTCCGGCTACTCGAAGACCCGGCTCTCCGAACTCCTGCGCGGCAAGGGCTACTACCCGAGCTGGGAGATCACCTACAGCGTGATCCGCGCCCTGGAGATACCGGTCGCGCCGCTGCGCCGACTCTGGATGGCGGCGGCGATGGAAGCGGCCAAGGACAGCGCCTGGATCAAGAGCGGTATCGAGGACGTGCATCCGCTCGACCCGGAGGACCAGCCCGTCGCACACCTGGGATTCACCCAGGCCATGCGGCCCCCCTACACCGTCTACGCGCAGGCGTTCCTCCAGTCCCGGGAGCGGGCCCGGCAGGTGGTCGGGGAGACGTTCGACATCCTCTGGCTCAACTGGGCCGAGGCGACCCGGAGCGAGGACACACCGCGCTACGCCTGGGAGTTGCTGCGCCGCATGGTCGTCGCCCGCGCCCCGAAGCGTCCCGACGGCCGCCCCGATCTTCGGGCGGCGGCGTTCTCCACCGCCGTACAGGCCGAGATTCCCGACCTGGCGGACCGGCTGGCCCGGATCGACACGCTCGCCCGCTTCTTCGACGACATCGCCGGGCTCTCCCCGGACCAGCGGGACGTCCTGGTGCTGCGCTATCTGTGCGGTGTCCGCCAGGACGCCGTACCGGGCATCCTCGGGCTGTCCCCGGCGGTCACCCACACCCTGGACCACCACGCCCGCGGCGCCCTGGACCAGCTCCGCCCCGACACCGATGCCCAGGAGTGATCACCCCGCCATGAGCACTGTCGACGACCTCCTCGCCCAGTCGCTGCTGCTGGTGCAGCCCCCTGTGCCGTCCGATGTCGTGCCGTACGACGATCTCGCGCTCGCCGGGTTGGCGGGCGCCCTGCCGCTGTGGGAGGAGCAGCCCTCCCGGGCCGACGGCGGCGCCACGGAGAATCTGACCGCGCTGTGCGAGGCGGTCGTGGCCCACTGCACGCCCGAGCAGCTCGCCGATTTCCTCACCGATCAGGTGCCGCAGCCGCGGGCCGCCTGGATACTCGGCTGCGTCCTGCACATCGCCGGTGCCGACGACGGCGCCCGCTTCTGGTGGCAGTACGCCGCCGGAGCCGACAACGCCCCGGCGTCCTACTGCCTCTACCTCCAGCACCTCGCCCGGGGCGACACCCACGCCGCCGCCCTGTGGCGGGCCCAGGCCGACGCGCACACCCGGCACGGCGAGGTGCCGCCCGCGGACGGGCCCGCCTACCGCATGATGACCGTGGACACCAGTCTCGCCACCGTCCTGCGCATCCTCAGCCGCCTCACCTGCACCGCCCCGCGCAGCCTGACCCCCGTGGCGAAGGCGGTCATCGCGTTCGTCGCCCGCGCCGTCGCCATCGGCTACGACCGTCACCCGGACCTGGAGATCCCGCTGCCCGGACCGGACTTCGCCGAGCAGATCGAGCTGATCGCCACGGCGGCCACCGGCCGGGGCGAGCCGGTCCGCGCGCCGGACGCCGGGGGCCTGCCCAGCCGCACCCCCCACCCGGGCGCTCCCGGTCACGGCCGGGTCCGGGACCCGGGGTGCGATCCGAAGGGGTTCATGGTGGAACTGGTGGAGGTGACCGACGGCAAGCGCACCCCGGTGCCGCCGTCCGGCCACGAGTTCTTCGGGAACGCGGCCACCGTCTGCTGGAGAGCCGCCACGGCCGCCAACCGGGCCGACAGCCATGGACCGGGCGCGGCCTACTACCTCGACCGCTTCCGCACCCGCACCGCGCTGGTGCTCACCAGCGGCCCCACCCGATCCCAGCCGGGCCCCCGCCCGGCACACCGCGGACGACACCTGTGACGCCCCGCTCCCTGGCCCGTGGCGTCGTCGATGTCGAGGGGCCACAGGCGCGGGGTCCCGGACGGGTCGATCACCGTCGTCAGGATGTCCGCGCGGGGTCGAAGGGGCCGCCCCGGCACTGCGGTCGCTGGTGTCGGCGGTGCTGGCGCGGAGGCGGGGGTGACAGTTGCTCCACGGCAGCCGCACAGCACTCCGGGCTACCATCGGCCACCATCCCAATTCCCTTGGTATGAACGGCGGAAGAACCCTGAGGGGGGCCAGACGTTGCCGGTCAAGGTCAGTGTCATCGTTCCGGTGTACAACCCCGGGCACTACATCGACGACTGTGTCGACTCCCTGCTGCGGCAGTCGCTGCCTCCCGACGCGTACGAGATCGTCTTCGTCGACGACGGCTCCACCGACGCCACTCCGGCCCGGCTGGACGCGCTGGCCGCCGAGCACGAGCGGGTGCACGTCGTCCACCAGGAGAACTCCGGCTGGTCCGGCAAGCCCCGCAACGTCGGGATCGCCGCCGCCCGGGGCGAGTTCGTGATGTTCGTCGACAACGACGACTACCTCGGCGACGAGGCCCTGGAGCGGATGTACGACTACGGGGTGGCCCATGGCGCCGATGTGGTGGTCGGCAAGATGGCCGGCAAGGGACGCGGGGTGCCGGTCGAGCTGTTCAAGGTGAACCGGCCCCGCGCCTCGGTCGAGAACGCCCCGCTGATCGACAGTCTCACCCCGCACAAGATGGTCCGCCGGGAGTTCCTGGAGCGGACCGGGCTGCGGTTCCCCGAGGGCCGAAGGCGCCTTGAGGACCATGTCTTCGTCACGGAGGCGTTTCTGCGCGCGGCCAATGTGTCGGTGCTCAGCGACTACGTCTGCTACTACCACGTCCGCCGCGACGACTCGTCCAACGCCGGGTTCCAGCGGTTCGACCCCGCCGGGTACTTCGGGAACCTGCGGGAGGCGCTGGACGTGGTGGAGCGGTACACCGAGCCGGGCGCGGTGCGCGACCGGCTGTTCCGGCGGTGGCTGCGCAACGAGATGGTCGAGCGGCTGCGCGGACAGCGGTTCCTGTCGGCGCCCGAGGACTTCCGGCGGGATCTGTTCGAGCAGATCCACCGGGTGGTGGTCGAGCGGTTCGGGCCGGGCGTGGCCAAGGGGCTCCAGCCGACCCAGCGGGTGGTGGCCGCGCTGGCGGCGGCCGGGCGCTACGACGAGGTGACCGCGTTCGCCGAGTGGGAGTCCGGCATCGGTCTGAGGGCCGTCCCGGAGCGGGTGGAGTGGCGGGACGGGGCACTGCGGGTGGGGCTGAGCGCGGAGTTGACCGCGCACGGCGAGCCGCTGACGTTCCCGGCGGGCTCCGCCGCCGACGGCTCCGCCGCGCCGGGGGACGGGCCGCCGCTCGATGTGGCGGCGGCCGTCGACTGGGTGGGCGCCGACACCCGGGCCCGCTTCGACCGGGCGACGCTGGAGGTGCAGCTCCGGGAACGGGCCAGCTCCGCCGTCCACTTCCAGCCGGTGGAGTACACGCGTGAACGGGTGCCCGTCGGCGACGGCTCACGCGTGCGGCTGGTGCTGCGCGGTACGGCCACCGTGGACGGCGCCGGTGCCGTGGACGGCGGGCCGCCGCCCGGCGGGCTGTGGGATCTGGACGTCCGGGTGAAGCTGGGCGGCTGGACCAAGGGGCGGCGCGTCGGCCCCGCTCCGGCGGCCCTGCGCACGCCGCCCCCGGCCGGTGTGGTCGCCGGACAGGTGCTGCTGCCGTTCTGGACGCCGCGGCACGGCAATCTCTCGCTGGACGTCGACCGGGCACGCGAGAACCCGGGCCTGGAGCGGACGGCGCCGGACGCGGTGCGCTGCGCGGACGGCCGGCTGACCGCCCGGCTGGCACTGCATGTGGCCGCCCGCACCGCTGTGGTGCTGCGGCTGACGGCGGCGGGCGCGGACAGGTCCGTGGACATGGCGGCGACGCTCGTCCCGGACCCGCGGGACACACCCCACGGCGCGCTGCTGGAGGCGGAGTTGCCGGTGGACGGCCTCGACGGCGGCCGGGAGTGGCGGCCGTCCCTGAACCTCACGCCCGAGGCGGACGAGGCGGACGAGGCGGACGAGGTGCGGTTCCATCCCCTGCCGGTGCGGCTGCGCGCGGGCACGGACGGCACCGTCACCGTGCTGCGGGCGACCCGCGCCGGAGCGCTGCCCCGGCTGACCCGGAGGATCGCACGGAGGCTACGGGTGCGGGGGCGGCGGCGGGGGTGATGGGCCGGGGAGGCGCACCTGTATGCCTGACGCGCGGCCGTCACGGACCGGTCACCGTGGCCGTACACCGCCGCCGCCGCCGCCGCTGACGACGGCGGCGGCGGCGGCCGTGACGGACCTGGACTCCCGGCCGTAGCCTGGAAGCGGGGGCGGTGCCCGTGCGGGGCGCCGCCCCCTTCACCGTCCGGGCGGGACGCCGCCCCCTTCACCGTCCGTGCAAGGCGCCGCCCCCTTCGTCCGGGCGGGACGCCGCCCCCAAGGGCACCGGCGGGGCACCCCCCACTCAGCGCCCACGTGCGGCGTCAGCGGGCGACCGCGTACTCCTCCAGCGCGCGGCGCAGGGCCGGCCAGCCGCGGGAGCGCCCCGCGCCGATGTTGCGGGCGCGGGCCAGCGGGCCCCAGAACCCGGCGGAGAGCAGGTCCTCGGCGCGGACCGCGCGGACCCGGTCGAGGATGGCCTCGGGCACCTTCTGCGGGTCGGGGACGTCGAACTCGGCCATGATCTCGTCGTACTTGTCGCTGAGCACGGTGTTGCCGGGGTCGGCGCCGAACACCACGAGCTGGCCGGTGGGCTCGGTGTCGACGAGGACCGTCACCAGGTCGGGGCGGTGCCGGGTGAGGATCTCCACCAGCTTGTAGACGTCACCGGTCCAGGCGTTGGTGTGCCGGTCGCGGGCGGCCTCGTCGATGCTGCGCGGCAGCATGTCGTCGAAGACGATGACACTGGCCCAGTCGGCGTGCTTCTCGATGTTGATGAAGTCGCGCAGCGCGTACTCGAACAGGTGCATCCCGTCGATGAAGGACAGGTCGAGCGTGGTGCGCCGCCAGTGGCCGAGCGGGCTGCGGCCCCGGGCCAGGTTGCGCAGCGGGTGCCGGCCGCCCTTGAGATGGGCGAGCGGATTGTCGCGGGCGAAGAAGTCGTCGCTGGTCGCCTTCACGAGGTGGACGTCGCAGCGGATCTCGCTGACCACCTTGAACGCCGGGTCGATGGCGATGCTCGGCACCCGGGACAGGGTGAGGCTGCGCCCGTCGTTGACACCGATCTCCAGGTAGTTGCGGTTGGCGGCGGCCTTGTGCAGGCCCCGCAGGAACTCATGGCGTTTCACGCTGGTGACTCCTCGCGGATCTGGGGCTGTGCTTCGTGCGTCGTGCTTCGTGCGTCGTGCCGTGCGGGTCAGGGGGCGGGGCGCGCTCAGGTCGGGACCTCGCGCTGCTTGAGCGCCCGCCACCAGGCGCGGTGGGTGCGGTACCAGGCGACGGTGGTGGCGATGCCGGACTCGAAGTCGTGCAGCGGCCGGTAGCCGAGTTCGGCGCGCGCCTTGGTCCAGTTGACGCTGTGGCGCAGCCGGCGGGCCTTGCGGTCGGTGACGTGCTCGACCATGTCCCAGTCTTCCCCGCAGACGTCGAGGATCAGGGCGGTGAGGTCCTTGTTGGTCAGTTCGGTGCCGCCGCCGATGTTGTAGATCTCGCCGGGTCTGCCCTTGGTGCGCACCAGTTCGATGCCGTGGCAGTGGTCCTCGACGTGCAGCCAGTCGCGGACGTCGAGGCCGTCGCCGTACAGGGGGACCTTCTTGCCCTCCAGGAGATTGGTGATGAACAGCGGGATCACCTTCTCGGGGGACTGGTACGGGCCGTAGTTGTGGGAGCAGCGGGTGACCCGGACGTCCATGCCGTGGGTGTGGTGGTAGGCGAGGGCGAGCAGGTCGGAGGAGGCTTTGGAGGCGGAGTAGGGGGAGCTGGGGCGCAGCGGGTGTTCCTCGGGCGAGGAACCGGCCTTGATCGATCCGTACACCTCGTCGGTGGAGATCTGCACGAAGGTCTCGACGCTGTGCCGCAGGGCGGCGTCCAGGAGGGTCTGGGTGCCGAGCACATTGGTGCGGACGAATCCGCCGTCGCCGTCCCCGGTGCGGTCGGCGGCGGACGCGGCGGCGAAGTGCACCACCTGCCGGGTGCGGGCCATCACCCGGTCGACGACGACCGGGTCGCAGATGTCGCCGTGGACGAACTCCAGCCGGGGGTGGCGGTCCGGCAGGTTGTCCCGGGTGCCGGCGTGGGTGAGCCGGTCGAGCACCGTGACCCGCGGTCCGCCGGGCCGGGCCAGCAGCCCGCGGACATACGTGGAGCCGATGAACCCGGCGGCGCCGGTGACGAGGAGGTTCATTTGGGGATCTGCACCTTGGTCAGCTCTGGGACTGCGGGGGTGCGGCCGGGCCGCGCCGGTCGCGGGTGGGGAATCGCGGGCATCGCGACGATCACGGGGAACGCGTGGGGAGTGGGGACTCCCGCCGTTTCCCGGGGTGCCGTGCCGTGCGGGCCGCCGCTCATGTGCGGATCTGCACCTTGCTGTGGTCGCCGAGGACGAGCCGGTGGGCGCTCGGGACCGGCGGGGCGGTGGTGACCTCGACATGGCGGCCGATGAGGGAGTTCTCGATCCGGCCGACCCCGGCTATGGACGAGTCGCGCAGCACGATGGAGAACTCCAGCTCGCTGTCGCTGATCCGGCAGTTCTCGGAGATGGAGGTGAAGGGGCCGACGTAGGAGTCCTCGATCACCGTGCCGGAGCCGACGACGACGGGGCCGACGATCCGGGAGCCGGTGATCCGGGCCCCTTCCTCGACCACGACCCGCCCGACGAGTTCGGAGGTCTCGTCGACCTGGCCGTCGATCCGCCGTTCGACGCCTTCCAGGACCGTGCGGTTGACCTCCAGCATGTCGGCGACGTTCCCGGTGTCCTTCCAGTAGCCGTGGATCACGCTGGAGCGGACGTCGGCGCCGCTGTCCAGCAGATGCTGGAGGGCGTGGGTGATCTCCAGTTCGCCGCGCCAGGACGGCTGAACGGCCCGGACCGCCTCGTGGATCAGCGGGGTGAACAGGTACACGCCGACCAGGGCGAGGTCGCTGCGGGGCCGGCGGGGCTTCTCCTCCAGCCGGACGACCCGGCCCGCGGCGTCGAGTTCGGCGACCCCGAAGGCCCGGGGGTCGGCGACGCGGGTGAGCATGATCTGTGCGTCGGGGCGGTGGGTGCGGAACTCCTCGACCAGCCCGGCGATCCCCCCGACGACGAAGTTGTCGCCGAGGTACATCACGAAGTCGTCGTCGCCGAGGAAGGGGCGGGAGATCAGGACGGCGTGGGCGAGACCGAGCGGGCGCTCCTGGGGGATGTAGGTGATCCGCAGGCCGAACTTGGATCCGTCGCCGACGGCTTCCTGGATCTCCGCGGCCGTCTCGCCGACGACGACACCCACCTCGGTGATCCCGGCCTCGGCCAGCGATTCCAGGCCGTAGAACAGCACGGCCTTGTTGGCGACCGGGACGAGTTGTTTGGCCGAGGTGTGCGTGATCGGCCGGAGGCGTGTTCCGGCGCCGCCGGACAGCACAAGTGCCTTCATCTGGCACACCATAGCCGGGGAACGGCCGGAATGGAGGGGCTCCGTTGTGGTTCCGTATCACTCCGCTCCGACTGCTGTTTCCCGTGGCGTCACCTGGGCAAGGCGGGTGCCGGGCCCGGGGGTTGGGGCGGGCGGTGCCGGAGCGCCGGGCGGGTGAGGGGGTAACGTCGTATTGACGCAGGGTGGTTGAGTCGTCACTCATGGTGGCTATTGGTCGGTCATCAGGGTGATCTCGCTCCAGACCTGTTTGCCGCCGCTGACCGGGACCGTGCCCCAGGTCGCCGACAGGGCCTCCACCAGCAGCAGTCCCCGGCCACCGGTGGCCTCCCAGCCGATGCTGGTGGGCTTGACCGGGCTGCGCGGCGAACCGTCGGCGACGGCGACCCGCAGCCGCCCGCCGAGCAGGGTGAGATCCAGCCGGACCCGCCCGTCGGTGTGCACCAGGGCGTTGGTGACCAGCTCCGACACCACCAGCAGCACGGTGTCGCAGGCGTCGGTGACGTCCCAGGCCCGCAGTGTGCGGCGGGTGAAGCGGCGGGCCTGCCGGACCGCCTCCGGGACCCGCCACACCGTCCAGCTCTCCCGGCGCGGGCGCACCGCGAGTCCGTCGTAGCGCATCAGCAGCAGCGCGATGTCGTCGTTGCGGTGGGCGCCGACCAGCAGCGCGTCGGCGACCGTGCCCAGGTGGGCCGGGTCGGCGTCGGCCAGCTCCCGCGCCAGCCGGTCGAGGCCCTCGTCGATGTCGTGCCCGGCGGCCTCCACCAGGCCGTCGGTGACCAGGGCGATCAGGGTGCCGGGCCGCAGCCGCAGCTCGGTCATCGGGAACTCGGCCTGGGCGAGCACCCCGAGCGGTGGTCCGCCCTCCGTGTCGGCGGGCGCGGTGGAGCCGTCCGGGTCGCGCAGCACGGGCGGGAGGTGTCCGGCGCGGACGCACCAGGCGGAGCCCTCCTCGGTGTCGACATCGACATAGGCGCAGGTGGCGAAGAGGTCGGTCTCCATCTCCAGCAGCAGCCGGTTGGCGTGGGCGACCACCACGTCCGGCGGGTGGCCCTCGGCGGCGTAGGCGCGCAGCGCGGTCCGCATCTGCCCCATCAGGGTCGCGGCGGCGGCGCTGTGTCCCTGCACGTCGCCGATGACCAGGGCGACATGGTTGTCGGGCAGCGGGATCACGTCGTACCAGTCGCCGCCCAGCTCCAGGCCGGCGGTGGCGGGGAGATAGCGGGCGACGGCGGTGGCGCCGGGCAGCCGGGGCAGTCGGCGGGGCAGCAGCTGGCGCTGGAGCATCCCGACCAGTTCGTGCTCGGCGTCGAAGGCGTGGGCGCGCAGCAGGGCCTGTCCGGCGAGCCCGGCGGAGGCGGTGAGCAGGGCGCGCTCGTCGGGGCCGAAGTCGTGCGGGGCGTCCCAGCCGATCAGACAGGCCCCGGCCATCCTGGTCCCGGCGGACAGCGGCAGCACGGCGAGACCGCCGGGGCCGACCTCGGCGAGCGCGGGTTCCAGCTCGGTTCCGGCGGGCCAGATCTGGGCGCGGCCCTCACGCAGGGCGGCGGCGAGGGTGGGCATGGCCCGCACCGGGGCCTCGGGCCACTCGGTGCGCCACTCCAGCCGCCACAGCTCGGGCCAGGCTTCGGGCTCGGGCGGGTCGAGGACGGTGACGACGAGCCGGTCGCCCTCCAGTTCGGCGAGGGCGATCCGGTCGGCGCGCAGCGGGCGGCGCAGCGCGGCAACGACGGCGTGGCTGACGTCCCGGACGGTCCCGGCGGTGGACAGCGCGGCGGCGAGGCGCTGGACGCGGGCCACGTCGGTGGCGTCCGAGCGGACGCTCGCGGTGTCGGCGACCGTGCCGACCAGCCGGGCGGCCCGGCCCTCGGCGGCGGGCAGCAGCCTGCCGCGCAGTCTGAGCCAGCGGGGCGGGCCGCTGGGGCGCAGCACCCGGAAGTCCAGTTCGCGTTCGCCGACGGACATGTGACCGGCCTCGACCACGGACATCAGGGACGGCAGGTCCTCGGGGACGGTCAGACCGAGCAGGGTCTCGACCCGGCCGTCGAAGTCCTGCGGGGCGAGCCCGAACAGGTCGAGCAGTTCCTCGCCGGTGTCTATCCGGCCGGTGTCCATGGCGAGCACGAAACCGCCGGGCGGCAGATCTGCGGCGGCGGGCGGACGCTCGGCCCGGACGGCGGTGACGGCCTCCGCGATCAGCTCGAGACAGGCCCGGTCCTCGGCTCCGAAGCCGTCCGGGGACTCGGTGACGGCGAGCAGCCGGCCGCCGTTGCGGGCGGGCACGGCGACGACGGACGCGCCCGCCGGGGACACCGTGCCGGGCGGCCGGGCGGTGTCGTAGACCTCGGGCACGCCGTACAGGGCGCGCGGGGCGCCGGCCGACTCCGTGAGCCGCAGTACACCCCCGCCGTCCCCGGCCGGGGTGTACACGGCGGCGAAGGTGGCGCGGGTGAAGGCGAGGACCTGCTCCAGGACCCGGTGGCGGCGCTCGGCGGTGTCGGGCTCGGCGGCCAGCGCCTTCAGGGCCGCCTCGGCACGCGCCAGCCGTGCTCCACGTCCCGTAGCGCCCTCTTTGACCACGTCCGTCATTACAGCGCGTATACGGTCGTGGCGCAGCCCCTGTGCACCGGGTCGCCGCGACGCTCCGGGCGGACACGGCAGCGCCGCGCGCCCCCTGGAATTCGCCGTGCGCGGGGACATGGACTCCGCGAGGCACTCCCCCGTACCGGCGGTGCGGACACGGTCGGCGCCGGAGCCGTCACCGGCGGTGGGCGGTGCCCGCTCGCCGTGCGCGCGGGCCCGACCCGGGAGAGAGTGTGTTCCCTGGGGCCCGTCCCTCCGCCGGTCGAGGAGGTGGTCGGCATGTCCGACGGGCAGCCTTCCGGGCGGCCGAGGGGCCCGGCCGGACGGCCGCTGCTGTCGCTCGCCCTGATCGAGATGATGGAGGGCGTGCACGCGCACTCCGGTGGGGTGTATTTGCTCGCGGAGGACGAGCCGGTGCTGGAGATGGCGGTCATCGCCGGGCTGCCGCGGTCCTTCGCCGCGCCCTGGGAGCGGGTGGGGCTGAGCACGCGGGTCCCGGTCGCCGACGCGGCGCGCGAGGGCCGGCTGGTGTGGGTGGGCGACGAGGAGGAGATGGCGAGCCGCTATCCCCGGGTCGCGGTGGTGCTGCCGTACCCCTTCGCGCTGGCCGCGCTGCCGCTGGCCACGGACACCACGGTGTACGGGGCGGTCTTCGTCACCTGGCCCGGGTCGCATCCGCCGGAGCTGCCCGACCGGGAGCGCGACCAGCTCGCGGCGGCCTGCCGCAGACTCGCCCTGCGCCTAGAGCGGCTGGCCGAGGACCGGCTGCCGCTGCCCCGCGAGCCGGATCTGCCGGGCGCGCGGCTGGTGGGCGGGGTGGCCGGGACGCTCGGTTCGGTGGCGGCGGTGCGGATGGCGGCCCGGCTGCCGTTCGGGCTGTGCTCACTGGACCTGCACGGCCGGATCGGGTTCGCCAACCCGGCGGCGGCCGAGCTGATCGGGGTCCCGGTGAGCCGGCTGCTGGGCACCCAGCTGTGGGCGGCGGTGCCCTGGCTCAACGACCCGGTCTACGAGGACCGCTACCGGGCCGCGCTGATCAGCCAGCAGATCACCTCGTTCGTGGCGCTGCGCCCGCCCGGCGACTGGCTGTCCTTCCGGCTGTATCCGGACCGCGACGGGCTGAGCGTCCGCATCGGCACGGCGCGGGCGCTGGCCGAACCCGGCCGCGGCGGGCCGGACGGCGGCGGGACACCGCCCCGGCTGGTGACCATCTCGCAGGTGCTGGGCCTGGCGGGCGCGCTGACCGAGGCGGCGAGCGTGCAGGACGTGGTCCAGCTGGTCGCGGACGAGGTGGCCCCGGCGGTGGGCGCTCAGGCGGTCGTCCTGCTCACCGCGCGGGCCGGGCGGATGCAGGTGCTCGGCCACCGCGGGTACCCCGACACGGAGATCGTCGAGCGTTTCGACGGGACCCCGCTGTCCGAGCCGACCCCGGGCGTCCAGTCCCTCAACAGCGCGGTACCGGCGTTCTACACGTCCCGGGAGCAGTTGGAGCGCCTCTACCCGGCGCGGCTCGCCACCCCGGACGGCTTCGCGGCCTGGGCGTACCTCCCGCTCATCGCCTCCGGCCGCCCGGTCGGCACCTGTGTCCTGGCCTACGCCGAGCGGCATCCCTTCCCCACCGAGGAGCGCGCGGTCCTCACCAGCCTCAGCGGACTGATCGCGCTGGCGCTGGAGCGGGCCCTGCTCTACGACGCCAAGAACCAGCTCGCGCACGGCCTCCAAGCGGCCCTGCTGCCCAGTTCGCTGCCGCCGCTGCCCGGTGTCGACGCGGCGGCCCGCTATCTGCCGGGCACCCGCGGGATGGACATCGGCGGCGACTTCTACGACCTGGTCGCGGCCCGGGGTACGGCCGCGGCGGTGATCGGCGACGTCCAGGGGCACAATGTGACGGCGGCCGGGCTGATGGGGCAGATCCGTACCGCCGTCCGCGCGTACACCACCGTGGGGCAGCCGCCGCACGAGGTGATGCGGTCCACCAACCGGCTGCTGATCGAGCTGGGTTCGGACCTGTTCGCGAGCTGTCTGTATCTGCGACTCGACCCGGCGCGCGGCCGGGCGGTGATGGCACGGGCCGGTCATCCGCCACCGCTGCTCAGACGGCCGGACGGACAGGTACGGGTGCTGGATCTGGCGGGCGGCCCGCTGCTCGGCATCGACGCAGCGGCGGCCTATCCGACGACCGAGGTCGAACTCGTCCCGGGCTCCGTGCTGGTGCTGTACACGGACGGGCTGATCGAGTCCCCCGGGGTCGACATCGAGGACGCCCTCACCGGCCTCGGCGACCGGCTGCGCCGGGCGGGCCACCTGCCGCTGGACGAACTGGCGGAGGCGTTGATGGGGCGGGGCACGGCGGAGGGGGAACGACCGGACGACGTGGCGCTGCTGGTGCTGCGCGCGACGGGGTGAGGGGGCCGGGGGTGACGGGACCGGCCGGGATACACACCGGTGGCCCGGCTCTCCCGCCGGGAGCCGGACCACCGGTGCGGTCACCGACCGCGGTGGGGTGCGGTCGGTGGGTCTTGGTGACCCTGGGGTCTTGGTGAACCCTGGGGTCTGCGTGACTGCGTGAGACCTGGTGGGTCCTCGTGGGTTCTCGTGGGTTCTCAAGAACCCTCGTGGGTCGTCGTGGGTTCTCGTGAACCTCGTGCTGGAACCCTCGTGGGGCCGGCGGGTTCTAGTACGTCCGGGTCAGCGCGGAGTCGTCGGCCTCGCGCCCGCCCTGTCCCGTGTCGCCGCCCAGACCGTCGGCTATGCCCGAGCCGTCGCCGCCAGCGCCGGAGTCGTCACCGCCGACACCCGAGTCGTCACCGCCGACGCCGGAGTCGTCACCGGCCCCGGCCCCGTCCTCCGCGCCCGCGCCCGCGTCTCCGGCCCCGCCCGCGCCCAGCGTCGCGCCCACCGCCGCCAGCGCCGTCGTCACCGGCTGGAAGAAGGTCTCGCCGCCCACCGTGCAGTCGCCGCTGCCGCCGGAGGTGAGGCCGATGGCCAGGCCGTCCTGGGTGAACAGGGAGCCCCCGCTGTCGCCGGGCTCGGCGCAGACGTCGGTCTGGATCAGACCGGTGACCGTGCCCTCGGGGTAGTTGACGGTGGCGTCGAGACCGAGGACCTGGCCGTCGGAGAGCCCGGTCGTGGAGCCCATCCGGAAGACCTGCTGGCCGACCGTGGCCTCGGCGGCGGCGCTGATCGCCACGGTCTGGTCGCCGAGGTTCACCTCGCTGGGCGCCACGGTCGCCGGGTCGTCGTAGCGGACCAGCGCGAAGTCCCCGGCGCCGGGGAACACGGCCTGGTCGACGGTGGCGACCGGGGCGCCGCCCTGCGCTTCGGACCACTGCTCGACGGCGACCCCGCAGTGTCCGGCGGTGAGGAAGGCGGGGGCGCCGTCGCCCGCGGTGACGTTGAACCCGGCCGAACAGCGCGAACCGCCGCCGAAGATGGCATCGCCGCCGGACAGGAACGTCCGGAACGTGCCGGACGACTTCTTCAGTGTGGCCATGCCGTCGCCGAGCCCCTCGACGGTGGACTCCAGGGTGTCCCAGTTCGCGCCGGTGACCGTGGAGTCGGCGGTGACCAGGATCTTGTTGGTGCGCGGGTCGACCGCCCAGGAGGTGCCCGGGATGGTCGCCTCGCTCTTCAAGGTCCCCGCGGCCGAGGTCAGTTCGGCGGCGCTGTTGTCGACCTGCCGTACGACCGCTCCGGCGCTCTTGGCCTGGACGATCACCTGGTTGTCGTCGCCGACGACATTGACGACGAGCTGTCCGTTGTCGGCGTCGTAGTAGGAACCGGCGAAGGCGTCCCCGAGCGCTCCGGCGAGCTGGGAGGCGAGGTCCGAGGCGTCGCCCGCCTTGAGCGTCCGGGGCGCGGCCGTCGTGGAGGCGCCGTCCTGGGACGCGTTGGCGTTCGGCAGCAGGATCGCCGCCGCACCCAGCGCGGCGACACCGCCCACCGCGATGATGGCCTTGCGCTTCGGAATTCGCTTGTGACTCAACCTACTCGACCTCCTGGGGACGGGCTCCGCCACCGTTGCGCGGCGGTTGGGGGGCGCCTGACTGGCCACTGGTACGCACGGGGCGGGCGGGGCGTTCAATCGCCTCGGCGGACGGGAAGGATCGGCCCCATGACGATGACCCCCGCAGAGGGCGACCGGATGCTCGCCGACTTCTTCGCGCCGTGGGTGCGTGAACTCGGTCTGAGCGTCGAGTCGGTGGGCGAGGACCGGGCCGTGCTGCGGCTGCCGTGGTCGGACCGGCTGGCCCGGGACGGCGGTGCGCTGTCCGGGCAGGCGCTGATGGCCGCCGCGGACACCGCCACGGTGATCGCGGTGGCGGCGGCCCGGGGCGGCTACGGGCCGATGACGACCGTGCAGCAGTCGACGACGTTCCAGCGCGCGGTCGTCGGGAGCGATGTGCGGGTCGAGGCGGTGGTGACGAAGCTGGGCCGCCGGACGGCGTTCGCCGACATCACACTGACGACGGTGGACTCCGGTGCGCTCGCGGCCCGCGCGAGCACGGTGTACGCGCTGCTCGGCTGACCTCCCGCCGGTGACCGCCGTGCTGGGCGCGGTGTGGCTCCGGCTGACTCCGGCCGTGCTAGCTGCTGATGTTCATGCCGCTGGAGGACACCGGGGGGCGGCTGCGCGAGCTGGTGCGGCGGCGACTGACCTGAGGGGCAGGTGGGTTGGTGCGGCGGCGACTGACCCGAGCGGCAGGTCGATTGGTGCGGCGGCGGCTGACCTGGGCGGCAGATGGGTTCAGGCGCCGGGGATGGCCGCGCCGGACGGGAAACCGGCGGTGACATAGCCGTCGTAGTAGCCCCGCCACGCGGCGGTGGGTCCGGCGTGCGGGCCGTCGAAGGATGTGCCGTGGGCCTTGGTGTCGAGGGCGGCGAGGCAGACCTCCCAGCCCGCGCCGTTGCGGGCGGCGGTGTCCTCGGCGACGAGCACGTTGGTCAGGGTGAAGCGGGTGCGTCCGTCGTCCAGCGGTTCCAGGTCGAAGTGGAGTTCGTCGCCGCCCCACTCGAAGGAGAGATGGCGGGGCGGGTCGACGGCGATGATCCGGCCCGGGTGGTCCGCCATGCCCGGGTCGCCGCTGAAGGCGACGGCGCCGCCGGGCCGCAGATCCATCTCGGCGCGGGCGGGGAACCATCCGGCGAGTTCGTCGGCGTCGGTGACGAAGTGCCAGACCCGGTCGACGGGGTGGTCGTAGATCCGGGTGAAGCGGATCGCCGGGCGGCCGTCGTCGAGGGTCAGGAAGGTGCCGGTGAGGTCGGCGGTCATGGGGGATCAGTCCTTCGGTGCGGGGGCGAATCGGTGCGGTCCGACGGGCCCGCCGTCTGGTCGAGGCGGTGACCGAGGGCGTCCAGGCCGCGGTTCCACAGGGCGCGGTAGGGCGCGAGCCAGGCGTCGAGTGCGGCGATGGGCGCGGGGTCCAGCGCGTACACCCGGCGCTGCGCGTCCTGCCGGACCTGGACGAGGCCCGCCTCGCGCAGTACCCGCAGATGCTTGGAGGTGCCGGGCTGGCTCAGTCCGGTGTGCCGGACCAGCTCGCCGACGGACCTCGGCCGCTCCAGGAGCAGCGCCACGATGGCCCGCCGATGGGGATCGGCGAGGGCGGCCCAGAGCGCGTCGTCGGACATGCGTTCCAATATTCCTCACGGGTTATATACCCGTCAAGGAATGCAGGATGGGAGTCTTCCCGGAAACGCCGTCGGGGTCGGCGGGCGGCCCCACACCGCCCATCGACCCCCTGTGCGAGATCGCAGTGACCCCGTGACAGGCGTCCGCTCTCCCCACTCACGGCCGCTCGCTGCGCTCACGGGAACCGGCGATCCCGGTCCTCGGGCGGCGGCTGCCTAGAAGGAGAAGACTCCGGCGCCGTGCGCGCGCATCATGCAGTCGTTCGGGAAGGTGCGCTCATAGGCGACGCGGTTGCCCTGCCAGACGCCGGAGACGGTGACCACGACCGGGCGGTAGTCCCGGGTGCACATCACGGCGGCGTCGGCGGTCAGGGCGTGGAAGTCGCCGCCGACCCGGCCCAGTTCGGCGCAGGCCGCGCGGGGCGCCGGGTGGGTGCCGCGGGGCGCGGGGGCGCAGCTCAGGGTGACGGCCCGCTCGGGCGCGGCGGCGGTGGCGCTCTCGCCGCGGCCCATGGTGAGCACCAGGGCGGACGGGGCGTAGAGCGAGGCGGGGGCGGTGGCGGGGGCGGCGAGGGCGGCTCCGGTCAGGGGTCCGCAGACGGCCGTGACGGTGAGGCCGAGGGTCGCTGCCCAGCGCGCGGTGTTCCGCATTGTGTGCATCCTTCCGCTTGAGGAACGGGGGCCGCTGCCCGGTGGGGCGAGCGGCGAGCGCGAGTCTGCCGAGTCCGGCCCGGAAACTCATCTCGACCCCATCGATTTAAGTAACCTTGCGTATTGAATCAGTGGCGTGAAGTGACGGAATGGGAACGACACCACCGCTGTTTCACGCGGTTCTTGATCGTCGGGCGTGGCCGGATGGCCGTTTCGTCCCGACCCGGCAATCGGCCTGAAACATTCCGGTTCCGCTCTCGGCGGACCGGACCTGCACACCCTTGCCTTTCGCCGATTGCGGAGTAATCGTCATTACATGATTACTTCGGAGCAGACAGAGAAGGTACGCGGATGGTTCGCGGGCCGGCTGCCGGAGGACCTCTTCGAGGAACTGGCCGAGGTCACGGTCGACCGCGAGGAGATCACGGTGGTCGGCCGCATACCGGAACCCCGGCTGGCCGAGGACGCCTCCGCCACCGAGCGGACGGCGGCGGTGCAGGGCCGGATCCAGGAGTTCCGGGAGCGCACCCGCGAGGCCCGTATGGCGGTCGCCCGCGAGGCCGAGCACGGCTTCGGCCGCAAGGTCTCCTGGGGCGTGCTCTGCGGTGCGGAACGCGCCCTGTTCACCCATGTCGCCGCCCCGGTGATGACCCGGCTGCGCCAGCCCGAGCGCCGGGTCCTGGACACGCTGGTCGCCTCCGGCGTGGCCCGCAGCCGCAGCGAGGCCCTCGCCTGGTGCGTCCGCCTGGTCCAGCGCCACGAGGACGACTGGCTGGCGGAGTTGCGCGCGTCGCTGGAGCAGGTGCAGCGGGTCCGGGCGCAGGGACCGGACGCCACGGGGGCGTGAGCGGCGGACCCCGGTCGGGCGGGCGGGGAACGCCGGGGAGCACCGGCCCATGGTGCGCACCCGCTCGCCGACCCTGAAACCCCTCCCGGCCCTGGACGCGTCCCGACCGGCTGGTCAGCATGGTCGGGACCGAACAGGACACGCGCGCGACGGCGAGAGGCGGAACGCACGGATGGGCAAGCACTGGGCGGACTTCCAGTACGAGATCTATCTACACGGGATGACGGGCGCGGTGCCCCGGCTGCCCACCGATCTGACCCGGCTGGAGGAGATCACCGCCCGGCGGCTCGGTCCAGGACCGGTCGGCTATGTGGCGGGCGGCGCCGGGGACGGCAGCACGGCCCGCGCCAACCGGGAGGCGCTGCGGCGGCGCCGGATCGTGCCCCGGATGCTGCGTGACGTCCAGGACCGGGATCTGTCGGTGGAGGTGCTCGGCCGGTCCCTGCCCGCCCCGCTCGCGCTGGCGCCGATCGGCGTGCTGTCGATCCTGCACCCGGACGCCGAGCGCGCCGCCGCCCGCGCCGCCGCCGCGCACGGGGTGCCGTACATCCTGTCGTCGGCGTCCAGCACCCCGATGGAGGAGGTCGCCGAGGCGATGGGGGACGCGGAGCGGTGGTTCCAGCTGTACTGGTCCAAGGACCGTGAGGTGACCCGGAGTTTCCTCGGCCGGGCGCGGAGTTCCGGGTACTCGGTGCTGGTCGTCACCCTGGACACTCCGCTGCTGGCCTGGCGCCCGCGCGATCTGGACCAGGCGTATCTGCCGTTCCTGCACGGTGTGGGGACCGCCAACTACTTCACCGACCCGGCGTTCCGCGCGGGCCTGGCCAAGCCGGTGCACGAGGACCGGGACGCGGCGGTGATGCGTTTCGTCGGGCTGTTCGCCGACCCGGGGAAGACCTGGCCGGATCTGGCGTTCCTGCGGGAGAACTGGGACGGGCCGATCGTGCTGAAGGGGGTGCTGCACCCGGACGACGCCCGGCTCGCGGCGGACGCCGGGATGGACGGGGTGGTGGTGTCCAACCACGGCGGGCGGCAGGTGGCGGGCTCGGTCGCGGCGGCCGACGCGCTGCCGGGGATCGCGCGGGCGGTCGGCGACCGGCTGACCGTGCTGTTCGACAGCGGCGTCCGCACCGGCGACGACGTCGTGAAGGCGCTGGCGCTCGGCGCGCGGGCGGTGCTGCTGGGGCGGCCGTACGCGTACGGGCTCGGGCTGGACGGACAGGCGGGCGTGGAGCATGTGATCCGCTGTCTGCTGGCCGAACTCGACCTCACACTGGCCCTGTCCGGACATGCGACACCGGCGTCGGTGACGGCGGCGGACCTGGTGGAGGAGGGGCGTTAGCCCGCCGGGCCGTGCGGGTCGGCGGGGCTCGGCGGATGGGGGCGAGCACCATGGAGCCATGCCCCAGCGGCAGCCGCGCCCGGTGGGGCTCGGCTGATGTCTTCAACCGGCTTAGGTCTGCAACCGGCTGGTGTCTTCAACCGGCTTGCGTCTGCAACCGGCTGACGTCTTCAACCGGCTTACGTCTGCAACCGGCTGACGTCTTCGACCGGCTGATGTCTTCAACCGGCTCGTCGGCCGGGGCGGCAGCCGCACCGACCGCGCGGGCCGTCCGGCGCTCGCCTCCGACGCTGCCGTCGCCGCCGCCCGGCATCGGGTCGAGGCGGTGCCGTACTCACTCCCGGTGCCGCCGGCACGGCCCGGCTCAGGCCGAGCCCGGCGGCCCGGAGGGCGACCGCGCCGATCCCGGCGGTCTGATCCGGGCCGGTCCGGACGGCACCCCGGTGGTCCGGCCGAAGTCGGCGGCCGATCCTGGCGGCGGCTGGTCGGCGGACTCACGGTGGTGGGCGGGCCGGGCCTGATCCGGGTGCCGCGCGGCGCTCCGGCGGACCGGCGCCGTCAACGCGCGTCGCGGGCCCCGGAGTCGGCACCGGGGCCGTGGACGGTCCGGCCGCCCAGGACGGTGTGGGTGGGTTCGAGGTCCCGCAGGGTGTCGGCGGGGCACCGGGCCGGGTCGCGGTCCCAGACGGTGAGGTCGGCGAGGCGGCCGGGGCCGAGGGAGCCGCGCAGTCGGTCCTCGCCGAGGAGCCGGGCGGCGTCGGTGGTGTGCAGGGCGACCGCCTCGTCGTAGGTGATGGCGTGTTCGGGGCCCTGGACGCCGATGACGGTCGACCGGGTCGTCATGCCCCACACGGAGCGCATGGCGCCGAACCGGCCCACGGGGAAGTCGGACCCGGCCGCGATCAGCGCCCCCTGGTCGAGCCAGCCCCGGGCGGGGAAGAGCGCGGCGACCCGCTCCGCTCCCCAGTACTCCCGCTCGACCTCGGCGGTGTCGTGGAGCAGGGGCTGCTGGATGGTGACCGGGATGCCGAGCCGGGCGGCGCGGGCGCGCTGGTCGGGTCCGGCGAGACCGCCGTGCTCCATCACCAGCGTGCCGGGCAAAAGCCCGGGGTTGCGCTCAAGGACCCGCTCGTACACATCGAGCAGGACGCGTACCGCGCGGTCGCCGTAGGCGTGGGTGCCCGCCCGCCAGCCGCGCCGGACCACGGCCTCGACCGCTTCGACGAGCGCGTCGGGTTCCCAGATCAGGGTGCCCGAGAAGGTGTGGTCGCAGGCGTACGGCTGTTCGGTGGCACCGGCCTCCAGACCGCCGTCCAGGCCGAACTTCACCCCCCACACCGACAGCCACGGGTCGCCGGTGGGGCGCCAGTCCTCCATGACGTCGAGGAGGTCCTCGACCTCGGCCGCGCCGGTCAGGCCGAGCGCCGAGATCAGGGCGCGCACCCGGGTGCTGAGCGCCCCCGTGTCCCGGGCGGCGCGCAGCACCTCGTAGTCCCGCGGGGTGACCATGCAGTCCCGGACGGTGCCGATGCCGGTCGCCGCGTACCGGGCGCTCGCCACCCGCAGTCCGTCGATCTGCGCGGCGCGGTCGGGGGCCGGGAGCAGCCGCTCCACCAGGGGCAGGGCGGTGTCCATCAGCCGTCCGTCGAGCCTGCCGTCGGCGTCCCGTCCGATGACCCCGCCGGGCGGTACCGGGGTGTCCTCGGTGATGCCCGCGAGGCGCAGCGCGACGGTGTTGACGACGTCGTTGTGGCCGCCGCGCTTGACCAGGACGGGGTGACGGTCGGTGGCCCGGTCGAGTTCCGCCGCGGTGGGCAGCCGGCGTTCCGCGAG
The DNA here is from genome assembly GCF_040652095.1 of Streptomyces sp. NPDC048290. Lineage (NCBI taxonomy): Bacteria > Bacillati > Actinomycetota > Actinomycetes > Kitasatosporales > Streptomycetaceae > Streptomyces > Streptomyces sp. NPDC048290. The sequence continues at coordinate 15,962 of NZ_JBEZLM010000034.1, read as the reverse complement.
ATCGAGTTCCTGCCAGTTGGTGGTGGTGCGGATCCACTGTCCCTCGGGGGTGACGGCGGCCCGCCGCCGGATCAGGTCGAGGAACTCGGCGAGGGTGCGGGCCTGGTGGACGGGGACGTCGTGGGCGCTGTGCCCGGCGAGGACGAGGTGGGTGTGGGTGTCGTCGAAGGCGGGCAGGACGGTCGCCCCGGGCAGGTCCTGGACGTCGGTGTGCGCGCCGGTGAGGTGGTCGAGGCCGTTCGGGTCGGCGGACAGGGCGATGATCCGGTCGCCCCGCACGGCGAGGGCGCGCCGGGGGGTCCGGCCGGGGATCAGGGTGTGCACTGCGGCGGCCCGGATCAGCAGATCCGCTCCGTGTCCGGTCATGGTGGTTCCTCCCGCGCGGGTGGGGTGCCGGTTTGCCGGTGGACGTCCGGTCCAGCGGCGGCACCACCGTTGTACGGGGCGCGTGCCGCTTTCCGGCACAGGGAGTGGCTCAAGGCGAGGAAACCCGTCAACTGGGCTGTCTAGAATGCGGATCGTGCGTCAAACCCTGGACGAGACCGAGCGTCGGATCGCGGCCGTGCTGCTGGCCTCGCCCCGGGCCGGGTGGCGTGAGGTCGGGGCCTGTCTCGGGCTGTCGGAGCGGACGGTCGTGCGCCGCGCCGCCCCGCTGTACGCGGACGGCACGCTGCGCGCCACGGTCGTCCGCAATCCCGTGCACTTCCCGGGGACCGTCCCACTCGTGCTGCGGGTGCGCTGCCGTCCCCAGCGGATCGGGCGGATCGCCGCCGCCCTGGCCCGCCGCCCGGACACCGTGTGGGTCGACATCCTCGGCAGCGGCACCGAGCTGTCCGCGGCGTTCTTCCTCGACGGCCCGGACGCCCGCACCGCGCTGCTGCTGCGCGATCTGCCCGCCACCGACGCCGTGGAGTCCTGGACCGCGCACACCCTGCTGCGGGTCTTCCCGACCGCGTTCCGCTGGACCTCCGGGCTGCTCACCGCGGCCGAGGAGGCCCGGCTCGCGCCCGGTCCGACGGCCCCGCCCGGCCCGCCCGTCCCTCCGCACACCGTCGACGGCGCCCTGATCGCGGCGCTCACCGAGGACGGCCGCGCCACCTACACCGAGTTGGCCCGCCGCGCGGACACCACCGCGCTGACCGCCCGGCGCCGGCTGGACACCCTGCTGCGCGCCCATGTCCTGCGGTCGGCCACCGAGGTGGATCTGGCGCTGCTGGGCGCGCGCACCGAGGCGATGCTGTGGATCGGGGTCAGGCCGGGACGGCTGGAGGAGGCCGCGCGGACGCTGGCCGCCCATCCGCAGGTCCGGTTCACGGCCGCCACCACGGGTCCGGCCACGCTGCTGGCCGCCGTCGCCGCGTCCGGCCTGGACGCCCTGTACACCTTCCTCACCACGGTCGTCGGACCGCTGCCGGGGATCACCGCCATCGAGACCACGCCCCTGCTGGCGACCGTCAAACGCACCGGCCTCGTCCGCCGCTCCTGACCGGCGGCCACCACGCCGTCCGCGCCGGGGCGGGCCGTCGTTACGATCGCCCCATGACGGCATCCGAACCCACCATCCTCGCCACCTCCGGCGGCCACCGCGCCGGTACCCGCACCCGTCTGCTGTTCGACGCGCTCGTCCATCACGCGGTGGACCTCGCCGGGGTGACGGGGCGGCGCCCGAAGGTGCTGTACATCGGGACGGCGGTCGGGGACGCCGAGCATGTCACCGCCCGCATGGCGGAGGCTGCGCGGGCCGCCGGATGGGATCTGACGCCGCTGATGCTGTTCCCGATGCCCAATGTCGAGGACGTCGAGGCGACCGTGCTGGAGCACGACGTGGTGTGGGTGATGGGCGGCTCGGTGGCCAATCTGCTCGCGGTGTGGCGGGTGCACGGCCTGGACGCGGTGCTGCGCCGCGCCTGGGAGGCGGGCGTGGTGCTCAGCGGGGTCAGCGCGGGCTCCCTGTGCTGGTTCCAGGGCGGCACGACGGACTCGTACGGGCCGACGCTGCGCCCCGTCACCAACGGGCTCGGGCTGCTGCCGTACGGCAACGGGGTGCATTACGACGTGGACGCGGGGCGCCGTCCGCTGATCCACCGGCTGGTGGCGGACGGCACATTCACCGAGGCGCACTGCACGGACGACGGGGTGGGGCTGGTCTACCGGGGCACGGAACTGGTCGAGGCGGTCGCCGAACTGCCGGGCAAGGGCGCCTATCGGGTGCGGCGGGAGGGCGGCGAGGCGGTGGAGGAGCGGATCGAGCCGCGTCGGCTGCCCGCGCCGCCCGACTGAGCCCCGCGCCCCTTCCCCTCGCGGATCGAGCCGCGCCCGCTGCCCGCGCCGCCCGACCGAGCCCCGCGCCCCTTCCCCTCGCGGATCGAGCCACGCCCGCTGCCCGCGCCGCCCGACTGAGCGCCGCGCGCCTTCGCTCAGCGGCGGTCCGGGAGCCCCGCCAGTTCGTCCGCCCGTACGAAGCGCAGATCGCGGGCGAGCAGGCCCTCGATCACCGCGGGCAGCGCCTCGACGGTCTGGTGGCGGTCGCCGCCGCCGTCGTGCATCAGGATCAGTGAGCCGGGGCCCGCGTGGTCGAGGACGGTCCTGGTGATCCGCTCCGGGCCGGGGCGGGCCCAGTCCCAGGAGTCGACGTCCCACAGGGCCAGCGCGGGGCCGGAGTCGAGCAGGGCGGTGAGGGTCTCGGGGGTGCGGGCGCCGTAGGGCGGGCGGAAGACGTCCGGCACCTGGCCCACCGCGCGGTCGAACGCCTCGCTGGTGCGGTCGAGCTGGAGCCGGAACTGCCGGGCGGTCAGATCCGGCAGGAAGGGATGCGACCAGGTGTGGTTGCCGAGGCCGTGCCCGGCGTCCACGATCCGCCGCACCTCGTCGGGCAGGGCGCGTACATGGAGGCCGACGCAGAAGAACGTGGCCCGGACGTCGTAGCGGGCCAGGATGTCGAGCACCTGGCGGGTGTGGCGGGGGTCGGGGCCGTCGTCGAAGGTGAGCGCGATGTCCCGGCGCTCGCGCGGGCCGTGCCGGAAGCAGCGGCCCGCCTCGGTGAGCCGGGTCTCGACGGGGGCGGCGCGGCGGATGCCGTCGTGGTAGTCCGCGTCCCGTCCGCTCTGGCCGCCGCCCTCGGCGGTGAGCGGGGCGAGGGCGGCGCGGCCGGTCCTCGCCAGCTCGGCCAGGGCGAGGGCCGGGACCGAGCCGAAGTCGGGGCGTGCGCCGAGGTGGTGCGGGTCGGCGCGGTAGACGTCGAGGCCGGCCGCCGTCAGGAGTCCGTCGACCAGGCCGTTGGTGCTCTCCAGGACCACGGCGCACGGGTCCTGGGGCTGTCTGCCCTCGCCGCCGAGCCACCGGGTCAGTTCGGGGACCCGTTCCGCGCCCCAGTGGGTGGGGTCCATGGCCCGTCCGCCGTCGGCGTCCACCACTTCGACCTGATAGCCGTCGGCGTTCCAGGCGATTCCCGCGTACAGCATCTGTTCGATTCCTTCTCGCTCGCCCGGGTACGGCCGCGCACCCGGAGGCCGGTCGGGGGGACAGGGGTGTGGCGGCGGGTCCGGTGGCGTCCCGGGGCGACGGGCCCGCCCGCGCGGCCGATCGCCACCGATGTCCACGAACTCTCCATCATTGCGACACAAGTGCGACAGTGGCGCGCTATCCTTCGCCGTGCCCGCCGAATGGTCCAGACCATACCCAAGGGCGGACTTCGCGCGCCATGCCTGACGACCGACTCCCGTGTCATCGCATGTCCGGGTCAACTCCCGGGCCGCACCACGTACTTGGAGGGCATCATCAACGCACCGCCCGCTGTGCCGACCGTCCCCGATCTGCTCGACGCACGGGCCGCCGAGCAGCCCGACGGCGTCGCGATCCAGGTACGCGGCGGCGGCACCCTCACCTACGGCGCCTGGCGGTTACGGGCCGTGCGCGCCGCACACGGACTCGCCGCCGCGGGGACCCGCCCCGGCGACCTGCTGGCCCTGCGGTTCGCGAACGAGGAGTGGGACCGGTACGCGGTCGCGTTCCTCGCCGCCCACTACGCCGGGGCCGCCGCCCTCGTCCTGCGCGCCGACCTGACGGACCTTGAGGCCGCGGGGCTGGCCGCGCAATGCGGCGCCACCGCCGTCCTGCGCGGCACCCGACTCCCTCCGCTGGCACATGAATTGATGGATCATCAGCTGGATGCTGTCGAGACAGCCGGTGCCGGGGACGGACCCGTGCCGCCGCACAGCCCCGCCCCCTGCGACACCGCGCAGATCGTCGGCACGTCCGGCACCACCGGGACGTCCAAGGGCGTCATCGCCTCCCACGCCAGCCTCACCGCCGGACTCACCGCCGGAGCGCGCCCGCACCCCCGCCACCGCCCCTACGCGCACTCCCGGTACGCCCTGCACGCCTTCCCGCTGGGCACCAACGCGGCCCAGATGATGGTCGTCGGCGCGCTCACCGGGGCACCCGCGACCGTCGTCCTGCCCCGGTTCGACGCCGAGGAGTTCGGCCGGACCGTCGCCGAACTCCAGGTCGGCACGGTCTTCCTGGTCCCCTCCATGGCGATCGAACTCCTCAACACCCGGGTCGCCGAGCGCCACGACCTCTCCAGTGTGCTGCTGCTGTCGTCCTCCGCCGCCGCGCTGCCCGTCCCCGTCGCCCTGGCGCTGACCGAGGCCCTGCCCAAGGCCACCGTCGTCAACGCCTACACCTCCGCCGAGGCGTCCCCCGCCCAGCTCTCCACCCTCGTCGACCTCGCCCGCCCCGGCTCCGTCGGACGCCCCACCGACCCCGGTGACCTGCGGCTGCTCGGCCCCGACGGTACCGAGGTGGCGGCCGGGGAGACCGGCGAGGTCTGGCTGCGCCAGCCCGGACCGCCCCGCGCCTACGCCGGTGACCCCGCCGCCTCCGCCGCCGTGTTCCGGGACGGCTGGGTCCGGATGGGCGACCTGGGACGGCTGGACGACGCCGGGTATCTGCACCTGGTCGACCGGGAGAGCGAGGTCGTCAAGTCCGGTGCCGTGAAGGTCTCCACCCTGCGCGTCGAGGACGTGCTGCACGCCCATCCCGGGGTCGCGGACGCCGCCGTCCTCGGTCTGCCGCACCCCGTCATGGGCGCGGTACCGGCGGCCGTGGTGGTCCCCGCCGAGGACGGGCTCGACCTGGACGAGCTGCGGCTCTTCCTGGCCGCCCGGCTCAGCCGCGCCGAACTGCCGGTGCGGATACTGACCGCCGCCGATCTGCCGCGCAACGCCTCCGGGAAGGTCGTCAAGCACCGGCTGCGGCCCCTGTTCGACACCGCCGCCCCCGCTCCCGGCGCCGGGTCACCGCCGCCGCGCACCGCGACCGAGCGGGCCCTCGCCGAGCTGTGGCACACGGTGCTGGGGCGTCGGGTCGGCGCGGTCGGGGAGGAGTTCTTCGCGCTGGGCGGCGACTCCTTCCGCGCGGTGCGGCTCGCCACCGCCGTCGGGGAGCGGTTCGGGGTCGGGGCGAGCGCCGCGCTGGTCTTCGCCCGCCCCTCCCTGCGGGCACAGGCGGCGTGGCTCGACGAGCAGGGCGGGTCCGGAGCGGGCCCGTCCGCCCCCACAACCAGTGATCCGCTCGCCCTGCCGCCCTACCTGGAAGCCCTCCGCGCCCAGCCCCACGAGGTCCCCCTGACCAGCCAGCAGGAGAACTTTCTCGACTGGGCGGCGGAGGAGCCCGGACGGGACGTCGGCGCGGTCACCGCGGTCCTCCGGGTCGCCGACCGCCTCGACACCGCCGCCCTCGGCCGGGCGGTCACCGCGCTCGCCGCCCGCCACCCCGCGCTGCGCACCCGGTTCGTCCCCGTCCCCGGCGCGCTGCCCGGACTGGTCCGTACCGTCCTGGACGCGGAGCCCCGCGTCCGGATCACCCTGCGCGAGGCGCCCGGCGCCACCGCCGAGGAGACCGACGCGCTGCTGATCGCCGAACGGGACCGGCTCACCGACCTGGGCGAGGACCCGCTCACCCGGCTGCTGGTCGTCACCCGCGGCCCCGAGGACCATGTCGTGCTGCTCGCCGTGCACCACATGGTCGCCGACGGCTGGTCCGTGGGCGTGCTCCTGCACGAACTCGGGCTCGCCTACGACGCCCTGCGCCGCTCCCGCACGCCCCGGCTGCCCGGCCACGCCCTGCCGTACCCGGACCTGGTGCGCTGGGCGGGCGGACAGTGGGCGGCGGGCCGCCGTCACTTCGCGACCGCGCTGGACGGCGCGCCCTCCGCGCTCGACCCCTTCCCCGGCCGCCGGACCGTGGACCGGGTCCACACGGTGGCCCACCCCTTCACCGTCGCCGCCGGGCCCGCCGGACGGCTGCGCGACCGCGCCCTGGGCCTCGCCGTCACCCCGTTCATGGCCGTCGCCGCCCTGTGGAGCGGGCTGCTCGCCGCCCGCTCCGGCACCACCGACCTGGTGCTGATGACCCCCGTGCCCGGCCGGACCCGCCCCGAGGCACAGCGGACCGTGGGCTGTCTGGTGCAGTCCCTGCTGGTACGGGTCGACTGCTCCGGCGGCCCCGGCTTCGCCGAACTCGCCGAGCGGGTACGGCTCGCCCTGACCGGCGCGCTGGACCACCAGATGTACCCCTACGCCGAGTTCAAGCCGCACCGCGTCGCCTTCCCGGCCTGGCTGCGGTACGAGAACTGGGCCGCCGACGCCCACCTTCCCGGGCTGCGCTGCACGCCCTGGGCGCTGCCGCGCGGGACCACCGTCCCCTGGCCGCTGCCGGGCGGCGATCTCGGCGTGCCCGAACTCACCGTCGTGGAACAGCCGGACGGCTCCCTGGACTGCTGGCTCCAGTACAACGCGCTGGCCTTCGACGAGGACGCCATCACCGCTCTCGCCGACGGCTTCACCGACGCGCTGACCGCCGCCACGGACGGCTGACCCCGACCGCCGCGCCCCGCGCACGCGCCCGACCGCCCGCCGGCCGGCCGGCCGACAGGTCACCGCCCGGTCGACACGCACCCCCGCGCACGTACCCGACGGCCGACCGGCCGACGGGCCACCGCCCGGCCTGCCCGCGCGCCTACGCACCCACCCCACCGGACCCGGGTCACCGCCGCCCCGCCGTCCGTACGGCACCCCCTGCCCTGGACCGACCTCTCCCTCTCCCGTTTCTCCCGTCCGTACGACCGAACGAGGAACCCACTGCCGTGACCAGCATTCCCGCCAGCCCCGCCCAGCAGGGCGTCTGGTTCAACGAACGGCTCGCACCGCTCGGCGCCGTCCACCACATGGCGTTCGCCCTGCGTCTCGACGGACCGCTGGACGCACCCGCGCTCACCGCCGCCGTCGCCGACGTGGCGGCCCGGCACCCCGCGCTCTCCCTCACCGTGCGGGACGACGACGGCACCCCCGTCCTCGTCCCCGGCCCCGCGCCCTCGCTCGTGACGCGGGACATCGACCCCGGCACCCGGGACGCCGTGACGGCCGAGGAGAGCGCCGCCCCCTTCGACCTGACCGCCGGACCCCCGGCCCGGTTCACCCTGCTGCGCACCGGTCCCGGCCGGGCGACCCTGCTGGGCGTGCTGCACCACCTGGTGTACGACGGCACCTCCACCGACATCCTGCTCACCGACCTCGCCGCCTGCTACGCCCACCGCACCGGCGACGGCCCGGCGCCCGAGCCGCCCGCACCCGCCCCGGCGCCCGTGCCCGTGTACGGCCCCGACGAGCTGGCGGCGGCGGCCGGACACTGGGAGGGACGCGAACTGCCCTCGCCCACCGTCCAGTTGCCCGGTCTCACCGCCGACCCCGGCGGACCGTCGGGCCCCGGCACCGGGCCGGGCGCCGTCGTCTCCTTCGACCTGGACCCCGCGCTCCGCGCCGACCTCGCCGCCACCGCCGAAAAGCTGGGCGTCACCGTCTTCGAACTCCTCCTCACCGCCGTGCACACCCTGCTGCTGCGGTACGGCAACGACCGGCCCGCCGTCGCCGTCGACCTGGGCACCCGGGGCCTGCGCGACGAGGGCCTGATCGGGATGCACGTCAATGAGCTGCCCGTGGTCGCCGCGCCCCGCCCCGACGTGCCCTTCGGGACGTTCGCCCGCGCGGTCCGGGCCGAACTGCGGGCCGCCTACCCGCACCGCCGGGTCCCCCTGGCCCGTGCCGTGCGGGGCATCCGTCCCGGTGTCAGCCTCGCCCCGGTGTCCCTCACCTACCGGCGGCGGATGGCCCCCGTCGCCCTGTCCGGGCTGGCCACCACGACCGACTGGTTCGTGTTCCCGGGCACGGCCCGGGGGGCGCTGCGGGTGCATCTGCTGGAGGGACCTGACCGGTTCAGCGTGCTGCTGATCCACCGCACCGACCGGCTGACGCCCCGGCACGCCCAGCGGATCGGCGCGCATCTGCGGCGGCTGCTCGCCGCGGTCACCGCCGCGCCGGGCACCGCGCTGGCCGATCTGCCGCTGCTCGACGACGCCGAACTCGCCCCGCTCACCGGGCCCGCCCCGGACGCCGACGCCGCCGGAGCGACCCTGCCCGCGCTGCTGCGGGCCGCGTTCGCCGCGCACCACGACCGCCCCGCCCTGACCGCCGGGGATCGGACCGTGACCTATGGCGAGTTGTCCCGCGCCGCGCACTCGCTGGCCCGCGCGCTGGTCGCCGAGGGCGTGCGGCCCGGGACGGTGGTCGCGGTCTGCGCCGAGCGGTCCGCCGAGACGGTGGCCGCCGTGCTCGCCGTCGCCCTCGCCGGGGGCGCCTATCTGCCGGTGGACCCCGGGTATCCGCCGGACCGGGTGGCGTTCGTGCTGGGCGACTGCGGGGCGCCCTTCGCCCTGGTCCAGCGCGCCACCGCCGAACGGATCGCGCCGGGGGTACGCACGATCGTCGTCGACGAGGCGTTCGAGACCGGCACGGCAGATGTGCCGGGCACAGTGAGCACGGCTGACACGGCTGACACGGCGGGTACGGGCGCCGCCGCACCCGACCCCACCGACCCCACCGACCTCGCCTACCTCATCTACACCTCCGGCTCCACCGGCCGCCCCAAGGGCGTCGAGATACCGCACGCCGCCCTGGCCCACCTGCTGCTCGCCTTCCGTACCGCGCTGGCCGTCCGCCCCGGTGACCGCTGGCTCGCCGTCACCTCCCTGTCCTTCGACATCTCCGCGCTGGAACTGCTGCTGCCGCTGATCACGGGCGGCCGGGTGGTCCTCGCCGACGAACGGCAGACCCGCGACGGCCGGGCCCTCGCCGAGCTGGTCGCGCGCCACCGGATCAGCCATCTCCAGGCCACCCCGTCCGGCTGGCGGCTGCTGCTGGACGCCGGGTTCGACGCCCCCGGTCTGACCGCCCTGTGCGGTGGCGAGGCGCTGCCGCTGCCGCTCGCCCGCCGGTTGCGCGAGCGCGTCGGACGGCTCTGGAACGTGTACGGCCCCACCGAGACCACCATCTGGTCCACCGCCGCCGAGGTGCCGGTGTCCCCGGCGGAGATCACCATCGGCCGCCCGATCGCCGGGACCACCGCGCTCGTCCTGGACCGCGCCGGACGGCCCGTGCCGCACGGGGTGCCCGGTGAACTCGCCCTCGGCGGTGCGGGGCTGGCCCGCGGCTACCGCGACCGGCCCGCGCTGACCGCCGAACGGTTCGTCACCGACCCAGCGACCGGCACCCGGCACTACCGCACCGGCGATCTGGCCCGGGTGCGCGCCGACGGGGCGCTGGACTGTCTGGGGCGTCTGGACGACCAGGTGAAGCTGCGCGGCCACCGGATCGAACCGGGCGAGATCGAGGCCCGGCTCCAGGAGCACCCGGCGGTGGCCGCCGCCGCGGTCGCCGTGCACGGCTCCCCCGACGACCCGGGCGGCCAGATCCTCACCGCGTACCCGGTGTGGCGGCCCGGCGTCCCCGTCCCGACCCCGGCCGAGCTGCGCGCGTTCCTCGCCCTCACGCTGCCACCGGTGATGCTGCCCGCCGCCGTGCACCCGCTGCCCGCGCTGCCGCTGACCCCCAACGGCAAGACCGACCGCCGCGCCCTGCCCGCCCCCGATCGATCCGCGACCGCCGAGGAGCCCGACACGGACGGCGGTGACGACCCCCTGGACGAGGTGACCGCCGAGGTCGCCGCGATCTGGCGCGAACTGCTCGCCGTCGGCTGGCTCGCCCCGCACGCCGACCTCTTCGACCTCGGCGCCCACTCCCTGACGATCACCCAGGCAGCCGCCCGCATCCGCGACCGGCTCGGCGTCGAGGTGCCGCTGCACGTGTTCTACGAGACCCCGACCGTCGCCGCCGTCGCCGACGCGGTCACCGTCGAACTGCTGGCGGTGGAGGACTGATGGCCTCCGTCGACCGCCCCGCGTCCGTCGACCGCCCCGCGCCCGTTCCGCCGACCCGCCGCCGTACCCTGACCGCCGAGCAGAAGGCGCTGCTCGCCGCCCGGCTGCGGGCCCGTCCAGCGGCCGGTGACCGGGCCCCGGCCGTCCCGCCCCGCCCGCCGGGCACGCCCGCGCCGCTCTCCCTGGCCCAGGAACGCCTCTGGTTCGTCGAGCAGCTCACCCCCGGCACGGCCGCCTATGTGCTGCCCGTCGCCGGACGGCTGCGGGGCCGCCTCGACCCGGACGCGCTGCGGGAGTCGCTGCGGCTGGTCGCCGTACGGCACGACACGCTGCGGTCGTCGTTCCCCGCGGCCGAGGACGGCGGCCCGGTGCTGCGGATCGCGCCCCCGGACTCCTTCGCCGTGCCCTGGCGCGCCCTCGACCTGAGCGGGCTGCCCGCACCCGCGCGGGAGGACGCGGCTCGCGCCGAGGTGGAGGCGGAGGTCGCCCGCCCCTTCGACCTCGCCGAAGGGCCCCTGCTCCGCGCCCTGCTGCTGCGGCTCGCCGCCGACGACCACGTACTGGCCGTCTGTCAGCACCACCTCACCGGCGACGGCTGGTCCGCCGCTCTGCTGCTGGACGAACTCCTCGCGGGTCACGAGGAGTTGACGGACGGCAGACAGCCGGACCGGGCGCCGCCGCCCGTCGGCTACACCGATGTGGCGCACTGGCAGCGGTCCCGCCAGGACCTCCCGGCCGCCCGGGAGAGCCTGGAGCACTGGCGTACGGCGATGACCGGCGTACCGCCGCTGGAGCTGCCCACCGACCGGACGCGGCCCGCGCTGCCGGGGTCCGGGGGCGCCACGCACATGTTCCGGCTCGACCCGGCCGCGCACGAGGCGGCGCGGGCGCTGGCCCGGGGGCGCGGCGCCACCCTGTACATGACGCTGCTCGCCGCCTTCCAGGTGGTGCTGGGGCGGTGGTCGGGACAGCGGGACTTCGCGGTCGGCACCCCGTTCGCGGGACGGCCGACGGAGGCGACCGAGGACCTGATCGGGCTGTTCAGCACCATGCTGCCGCTCCGCGCCGACCTGGGCGCGGACGCCGACGGCGCCTCCCCCGGCTTCCGGACGGTCCTGGCCCGGGTCAGGGCCGCCGCGCTCGGCGCCCAGCAGCACCAGGACACGCCGTTCGAACGGCTGGTGGAGGCCCTGGACCTGCCGCGTGACGTGGGCCGCCCACCGCTGTTCCAGGTGTCGTTCGCGCTCCAGAACCAGCGCGACCGCCGGTTCGTGCCGCGCGCCCTGGAGTGGCGCACGTTCCCGTTCCACGGCACGGGCGTCCATCTGGACCTCGGCCTGTACTGCACCGAGACCGAGGAAGGGCTCGACGCGTTCCTCACCTACCGCACCGACCTCTGGGACGCGGCGACGATCGCCCGGCTCGCGGAGCACTGGCAGCGGGTCCTCGTGGGGGCCGCCGCCGATCCGCACACCCCGGTGGACGCCCTGGAGCTGCTCGGCCCCGAGGACCGGCACCGCGTCCTGACCGCGTGGAACGACACCGGCACCGCGACCCCGTGCGCGCCGACCTTGGCCGACGCCGTCGCCGCCCAGGCCGCCCGCACTCCGGACACCACCGCCCTGGTCCACGCGGGGCGGTCCCTGACGTACGCCGCGCTCGACCGGCGGGCGAACCGGCTGGCACGGGTGCTGCGGACGGCGGGCGCCCGCCCGGACACGGTCGTCGGGGTCTGTCTGGAACAGGGCGTCGAGCAGGCGGTCGCGCTGCTCGCGGTGCTGAAGGCGGGCGCCGGGTACGTCCCGCTGGACCCCGAGCAGCCCGCCCGGCGGCTCGGCCACATGCTGGCCGACTCCGCGCCGGTCGCCCTGATCACCACCGGCGCCCACCGCGCCCTGCTGGACGGCTCCGACGCCCCGGTCCTCGTGCTGGACGGCCCGATGGACCCGGTCGCCGGGGTACCGGACGGCCCGCTGGACCCGGCCGCCGGTCCCGACCATCTGGCGTACGTCATCTACACCTCGGGTTCGACGGGCACGCCCAAGGGTGTGGCGGTGCGGCACCGGCAGGTGCTGACCTATCTCGACGGGGTGCGGCAGCGGTGCGCGGCGGCGGGGCTGCCGGACGGGGCCCGTCATCTGCTGCTCCAGTCGCTGGCCTTCGACTTCGGGCTGACGACGCTGTATCTGTCGCTGACGACCGGCGGCACCCTGCATCTGCTGGCGCCACGCACCTCGGGGCCGGAGATCGCCGAGCGGCTCGCCCGGGACCGGATCGACTGCGTCAAGCTCACCCCGTCCCATCTCGCCGCGCTCGCCGCCGAGACCGGGGACCTCGCGGCGCTGCTCCCCCGGCGGCTGCTGATCCTCGGCGGTGAGGCGTCCGGCTGGGAGTGGAGCCGGGCGCTGGCAGCGACGGCGGCCCGGACCGGCTGCCGGGTCGTCAACCACTACGGCCCCACCGAGGCGACCGTCGGCGCCACCACCCATCTCCTCGACCCGGAGCAGCCCGCCGAGGGGCCGACCACCCCCATCGGCCGTCCGCTGCCCGGCGCCCGGGTGTACGTCCTCGACCCCCGGGGCGCCCCCGTGCCGCCCGGGGTGACGGGCGAGCTGTGGATCGGCGGCGACCGGCTGGCCGCCGGTTATCTGAACCTTCCGGACCTCACCGCCGACCGCTTCCGGCCCGACCCGTTCGTGCCGGACGCCCCGGGGCCGATCCCGCCCCGTATGTACCGCACCGGGGATCTGGCCCGGCACCGCCGCGACGGCACGGTGGAGTTCCTGGGGCGGGGCGACGACCAGGTCAAGATCCGCGGCTACCGGGTCGAGCTGGGCGAGGTCGAGACGCATCTCGCGCGGCTGCCCGGCGTCGGACAGGCCGTCGCCGCCGCGCGGGGGCCCGCCGGGGAGCTGACCCTCGTCGGCTATCTGGTGCCCGCCGACCCGGACGTCCCGCCGCCGCCCGCCGCCGAGTCGCGGCGGCTGCTCGCCGAGCACCTGCCCGACTACCTCGTCCCGTCCCGTCTCGTGGTGCTGGCGGAGCTGCCCCGGCTGGCGCACGGCAAGGTGGACCGGCGTGCGCTGCCCGAGCCGGGGCGGCCCGGCCCCGGCGAGAGCGCCGCGTACCTGGAGCCCCGCACCGACGCGGAACGGACCGTCGCCGCGCTGTGGGCGGACCTCCTCGGGCTGGAACGGGTCGGCGCGCACGACGACTTCTTCGACCTCGGCGGGCACTCCCTGCTCGCGCTGCGGATGGTGGCGTCCCTGCGCCGGCTGCTGGGCCCGGCGGCCGGAATCACGCTCATGGACGTCTTCCGGCACCGCACGGTCACCGCCGTCGCCGCCCTCGCGGACCGCGACGGACACGGCCCGCGCCCCCTGCTGCACCGGCTCACCCCGGCCCGCCCCGGCGGGACCGACACCCTCTCCCTGGTGTGTCTGCCGTACGGCGGCGGCAGTGCCGTCGTCTATCAGCCGCTGGCCGACGCCCTGCCGGAGGGGGTGGCGCTGCACGCGGTCGCGGTGCCGGGGCACGACCTCGGGATGTCGGAGGAGTCGCTGCCGCTGACGGAGGTGGCCCGGCGCTGCGCGGACGAGGTGCTGGCGTCGGTACCGGGGCCGGTGGCGGTGTACGGGCACTGCGGGGTGGGCGCGGCGCTCGCGGTGGAGACGGCCCGGCTGCTGGCCGCCGCGGGGCGTGAGCCCGCCGCCGTCTATCTGGGCGGGATCTTCCCGTTCGCACGGCCCACCGAGGGGCTGCTCGGCCTGTTCTCCCGCTTCTCGGTCCTGGACCGGCGGCGCAGCGGACGGCTGCATCTGAACTGGCTGCGGTCGATGGGCGCCGACCTGGAGGGGCTGGAACCGGAGCAGTTGGCCACGGTGGTGCGCACTGTCCGGGAGGACTCCCGGGCGGCGGAGGCGTACTTCACCGAGCGCCTCGCCGGACCGCCGGGCGAGCTGACCGGTCCGGTGGTGTCGGTGGTGGGGTCGGCCGATCCGGGTACGGAGTTCCACCGGGAGCGGTTCCGTGAGTGGGCGTTCGTGGGGCCGACGACGGCGGTGGCGGTGCTGGACGAGGGCGGGCACTACTTCCTCAAGCACCGGGCGGCGGAACTCGCCGAGATCGTGACGACGGTCCATCCGGCCGTCCGGGAGGGCACGTCCCTCCGGGGGCGCACGGAGGGGGCGACCTGGTGGGTGGACGGGGCCCACCGGGAGCCGCCCGCCGCCACCACGGCGACCGGGGCACGCCCGCGGGCGCGGCGTGACACCCGTCGGTTCATGGCGGTGGCCGCCTCGCAGACGGTGTCCCAGACGGGGTCGGCGCTCACCGAGTTCGCGCTGCCGCTGTGGATCTACCTCACCACCGGGTCGGTGGCCTGGTTCGGGCTGTTCGCGGTCCTCGGGATCGTGCCGGGGCTGCTGGCGGCGCCGGTGCTGGGCGGTCTGGTGGACCGGGTCGACCGGCGGCGGGTGATGCTCACGGCCACCTTGGTGTCGGGGTCCACGGAGGCGGTGCTCGCGCTGCTCCACGGGTTCGGGGCGCTGCGGCCGTGGCATGTGGGGGTGCTGATGGCGGTGCTGTCGGTGTCGCTGACCGGGCAGCGGCTCGCCTTCCAGTCGGCGATCCCGCAACTGGTGCCCAAGCGGTATCTGGGGCACGCCAACGGGGTCGTGCAGATCTCCGGGGGTATCGCGCAGGTGGTGGCGCCGCTGGCGGCGGTCGGGCTGCTCGCCGCGATCGGGATCGGCGGGGTGCTGCTGCTGGACGTGGTGAGTTACGCGGTGGCGGCGGGTGTGCTGCTCACCGTGCGGTTCCCTCGCACGCTGGCGGCGCGGCGCCGCGAGACCCTGCTCCAGGAGATCGCCGCCGGGTTCCGGCTGGTGGTGGGGCAGCGCGGGTTCCGGGCGATGCTGGTGTTCTTCGCGGTGCTCAATCTGTTCCTGCCGGTCCTGTTCCAGATGATCTCGCCGCTGGTCCTCGGGTTCTCCTCGCTGGGCTCGGTGGCGTCGGTGTCCCTCGCGGGCGGTCTGGGTGCCGTGGTGGGCGGTCTCGCGATGGGGCTGTGGGGCGGGCCGCGGCGGCGCCGGATGCGCGGGATGCTGCTGGTGGTGCCGGTGCTGGCGGTGTGCTGCGCGCTGACCGGGCTGCGGCCGGATCTGCTGGTGGTGGCGGCCGGGGTGTTCGGGATGTCGGTGTCGCTGTCCCTGCTCAACGGGATCTATCTGACGATCGTGCAGGTGAAGGTCCCGCAGCGGTTCCACGGCCGGGTGATGGCCCTCAACCAGTTGGTCGCCTGGTCGACCCTGCCGGTGGGCTATCTGCTGATCGCGCCGCTCGGCACGGAGTTGCTGGGCCCGCTGATGGCGCCCGGCGGCGCGCTCGCCGGGACGGTGGGCGCGGTCCTGGGCACCGGCACGGGCCGCGGCATCGGACTGCTGTATGTGCTGCTGGGGGCGGCGATCCTGCTGCTGGGCGTGGTGTCGCTGCGGGTGCGGGTGCTGGCCCGCTTCGACCTCGAGGTGCCCGACGCGCAGGCCGACGACCTGGTGGGCCTGGCGGCGCTGGCCACGGCGGCACGGCGGCCCGCGCCGACCGGGGCGCGCTGAGTACGGGGCGGGGCGCGGCCGCCCGCTCCCCGCCGACCGCCATGGCCCACCGCGGCCCCACCGCGCCCCGGACCCGC
>NZ_JBEZLM010000033.1:0-85743 GCF_040652095.1 Streptomyces sp. NPDC048290 | reverse complement strand
TCAGCCACCGCGCCTCCAGCGATCGGATCGGACGTCACCCCACATCCAACCGCCATGACCACCAACCCGGCGAACCTATCCGGTCACAGCACTAGGTCTAGGTCCAGGTCTGGGGCCAGGGTCGGGCGGTCAGCTGGTCGTCATGTCTCTCCGGCGGAGTGCCGCCAGGCCCGCTGTGGTGAAGGTGGTGGTGAGGGCCAGGAGGATCAGGAGCGGGGGCCAGTCGAGGGAGCCGCCGGGGAGCTTGGGGAGGTGGCCGTAGGGGGAGAGGTCGAGGACGGTCCGGGGGATGTTCAGGGCGGGGCCGATCCAGCCGATCAGCAGGACCGCGCCCGCGACGCCCCAGGCGACGGGGGCGAGGGACGGGGAGATGCCGTGGAGGAGCACGGCGAGGGAGCCGATCAGCCAGATCGCCGGGAGCTGGACGAGACAGGCGGCGAGGAGTGGGCCGACGTCCTGGCCGTAGCCCGCGGCGAAGCCGAGCGCGGCGATCAGCATGATCAGGGCCGAGCCGCCGTAGGCGACGAGGAGATGACCGGCGGCCCAGCGCAGACGGCCGACGGCGCCGGCGAGAAGCGGTTCCGCCCGGCCCGAGGTCTCCTCGCCGTGCAGCCGCAGGACGGAGGAGACGATGAACAGCGCGGCGATCAGGCCGAGCATGCCGACCATGGCGGAGAGGAAGGCGTCGGTGACCCCGCTCTGGCCGCCCATGCGTTCGATGATCTGGCGGGCGCTCTCGTTGTCGCCGAGGAGGTCCACGGCACCGTCGGTGAGACCGCCGTAGACGACACCGGCGAGGAAGAAGCCGATGCTCCAGCCGAGGACGGTGCCGCGCTGGAGACGCCAGGCCAGGGCGCCGGTGCCGGTGAGGCGGCCGGTGGGCGGGCCGGGGCGGGTGGGCAGGAAGCTCATGCCGACATCGCGGCGGCCGGTGAGTTCGTAGGCGATCAGGGACTGGAGGGTGATGGCGGCGGCCAGGAGGAGCAGGACCCACCAGCGTTCCTGGGCGAAGGGGCGCAGGTTCTCCAGCCAGCCGAGCGGAGAGAGCCAGGTGAGGGGGGAGGAGCCGTTGGTGCTGGCGGAGTCACCCGCCGCGCGGAGCACGAAGGCGGTGCCGAGGACGGCGGCGGTCAGCCCGCGGGCCAGCCGGGCGCTCTCGGTCAGCTGGGCCAGGATCGCCGCGGCGGTCGCGAAGACCATGCCGACGGCCGCGATGCCGAGCCCGAGGGCGAGCGCCCCGGCGATGCCCTGTCCGGCGAGACCGGCCACGAGCAGCAGGGCGAGGACGCCGTTGGCGGCGCCCGCCGTCAGCAGGGCGGCGGTCAGGGAGGCCCGGCGGCCCACCATGCCGGAGGCGATCAGTTCCTGACGGCCGCTCTCCTCCTCGTCACGGGTGTGCCGGACGACGATCAGCAGGCTCATCACCGCGGCCAGCGCGGCGGCGTAGATGCCGACGCGCCACGCGGTCAGGGCGCCGAGGGAGTCGCCGAAGACCGGGCCGATGAGTGCGCGCAGGGAGGCGTTGGTCTCCATCTGGACGATGAGGTCGGCGCGTGCGGCGGCGGTGCCGTAGAGCGAGCTGAGGGTGTTCGGCATGGAGAGCACCATCAGCGCGGTCACCGCGATCCAGACCGGGATCATCAGGCGGTCGCGGCGCAGGGCGAAGCGCAGCAGGGTGCCGGTGCCCGCGAACTGCCGGGTGGCGCCGGCGCGCACGGAGAGGGAGGTGACGGGGAGGGCGGTGCGCTGCTGTGTCATCGGGTCGGCACCTCGTCCTGGCCGGTGCCGGTGGTGGTCGTCGCGTCGTCGTCCTGGTAGTGGCGCAGGAAGAGTTCCTCCAGGGTGGGCGGGGAGGAGGTCAGGGAGCGTACGCCGGAGGTGCCGAGGGCGCGCAGGACGCCGTCGAGCTGGTCGGAGTCCACCTGGAGGCTGACCCGGCTGCCCTGGATGTCGAGGTGGTGCACGCCGGGCAGCCGGGACAGGCCGTTCGGCGGGCCGGCGAGTTCCGCGCTGACGCTGGTGCGGGTCAGATGGCGCAGGTCGGCGAGGGAACCGGTCTCCACGGTGCGGCCCTTGCGGATGATGCTGACCCGGTCGCACAGCTCCTCCACCTCGCTGAGGATGTGGGAGGAGAGCAGCACGGTCCGGCCGCGGTCCCGCTCCTCGGCGACACAGCGCTGGAACACCGCCTCCATCAGGGGGTCGAGTCCGGAGGTCGGCTCGTCCAGGATGAGCAGATCGACGTCCGAGGCGAAGGCGGCGACCAGGGCGACCTTCTGGCGGTTCCCCTTGGAGTAGGTGCGGCCCTTTTTCGTCGGGTCCAGTTCGAACCGTGCGATCAGCTCGGCGCGGCGGGCCGGGTCGAGACCGCCGCGCAGCCTGCCGTAGAGGTCGATGACCTCGCCGCCGGAGAGGTTGCGCCACAGGGTGACATCGCCGGGGACATAGGCGATACGGCGGTGGATCTCCACCGCGTCGGTCCACGGGTCGCGGCCGAGTACCTGGGCGGCTCCGGAGTCGGCGCGCAGCAGGCCGAGCAGGACCCGGATGGTGGTGGACTTGCCGGACCCGTTGGGGCCCAGGAAGCCGTGCACCTCACCGGACTCGACCGCGAGGTCGAGGCCGTCGAGCGCGTGGGTCCGGCCGAACGACTTGTGCAGCCCGGAGACGCTGATTGCCTTGGTCATGATTCTGAACGTACGCTGTCTTCACAAATTTGTGAAGTTAAGGAAGCGTATAAATCGCGGATACACTGCGGAGGGGGCGGACGGACAGGGCGGACACAGGGAGATGATCGGACGATGCGGGACATGAGCGACGAGATCACTCCAGCGTCCGAGCGGGACCCCGAGACCGTGTCGAGGTTCGTCGAGGCGTTCGCCGCGCAGTTGGTCGAGGCCGGGATGCAGCGGATGGCCGCGCGGGTCTTCGCCGCGCTGCTCGCCTCCGACGCCGGGGCCATGACGTCGGCGGAGCTGGGCGCGCAGCTCCAGGTCAGCCCGGCCGCCGTGTCCGGCGCGGTGCGCTATCTCTCCCAGGTCCACATGGTCTCGCGCGAGCGCGAACCGGGCTCGCGCCGCGAGCGCTACCGGGTGCACAGCGATCAGTGGCACGAGGCGCTGACCAACCGGGACGCCGTCCTCAAGCGCTGGGAGGGCACGCTCAGGGAGGGCGTCGAGACGCTGGGGGCCGACACCCCCGGCGGACAGCGGATCGCCGAGACGCTGGCGTTCTTCGAGTATCTCCAGGGGGAGATCGGCAAGCTGATGGAGCGCTGGCGGGAGCACCGGGACACACAGTTCGGGCGGTGAGACGGAGGGGACCACGGCCCGACGGACACTTTGGAAACGCTGTTGCGGAATTCCGAAACGGTGACCGGTCGGCGCCGCCCGGCCGCGCTCAGCCCGGCAGCACCAGGCCCAGCGCCCCCTCCCACACCGTCCACGTCCGGCGCCGTACCGGGCCCGAGACCGCCGCGTCCGCCCGGTAGCGGAAATCCGGCCCCGAGATCGTGATCCGGCGGCCCGCCGCCCGCAGCGGAGCCGCCTCCGCGCCGATCGACACCGGCCGCACCTCCACCGCCGCCGACCCCGCCCCGCCCGGCGTCACCGACACCCCCTCCACCGGCTGCTCCAGATCGACCAGCGTGTCCCCGTCCACCTCGACCCGCAGCCGCGCGGGCCCGTCGCCCCAGGCCACCGGAGCGCCGCCCGCACCGGGACCGCCGCCGCCGCGTACCGGACGTGACGCCACCAGATTCCGTACCCGCGCATGGCACGACCGCAGCCATGCCCCCATCGCCGCCAGCTCCTCCGCGCAGGGCGCCACCGGGGCGCCCTGCGGCCCCCCGGCGGGCGCCGCCGGGTCGGACCCGCCCAGCGGGGGCACGCTCAGCGCCCCCAGCACCACCCCGTCGCTGTCGTCCACCAGCACATCCAGCCGCCGTACCGCCCCGTCGAGCACCGCGCGGGCCGCCGCGACCGCGCCCGACGGGACCCCCAGGGCGTGCGCCACACCGAGCAGCGGCCCGACCGGCACCACCGACAGCGCACATCCGGCCAGCTCCCGCTGGCGGTGCAGCAGGGCCACCGCCCGCGCCAGCGCCCGGTCGTCACCGATCACCACCGGCCGCCGCGCGCCCCGCCGGGCCAGCGCGCGGGCGAATTCCTCCGGCCCGTCCGGCAGACACACCTTGGTCGCCGCACCCGCGCTGAGCACGTCTTTCGCGATCCGTACCGACTCCCCGTCCATCTGTCGGGCGACCGGATCGATGACCACCAGCAGCTGATCGGAAGTCGCGAAAGTCGCCACCTCGGCCATGCCTCGCTTCCTCGGGTAGCATCTTTGTGCAAGAGCCCCTTGCGCTATTGCGCCAGGGGCTTCGTCTATTCCGGGGCATCCGGTCCGACGGGTCGCGACCGACGAGGGTCGCCGGGGTACGAGGCACACGCCGTGCCGCGTACGCCCCTGACCTTGGACATGCCCCGCCCGGAAGGGGTGTACGCGCGTGCCCGCACTTGTGCTGCTCGGTGCTCAGTGGGGTGACGAGGGCAAGGGGAAGGCCACCGACCTGCTCGGTGGCTCGGTCGACTATGTGGTCCGCTACCAGGGCGGCAACAACGCCGGCCACACGGTGGTCGTGGGCGACCAGAAGTACGCCCTGCACCTCCTCCCCTCCGGAATCCTCTCGCCCGGCTGTACGCCGGTCATCGGCAACGGCGTCGTCGTCGACCCCTCGGTCCTGCTCTCCGAGCTGAGCGGTCTGAACGAGCGCGGCGTCGACACGTCCAAGCTCCTGATCAGCGGCAACGCGCACATCATCACCCCGTACAACGTCACTGTCGACAAGGTGACGGAACGCTTCCTCGGAAAGCGGAAGATCGGGACGACCGGGCGCGGCATCGGTCCCACCTACGCCGACAAGATCAACCGGGTCGGCATCCGGGTCCAGGACCTCTACGACGAGTCGATCCTCACCCAGAAGGTCGAGGCGGCGCTCGACGCCAAGAACCAGATGCTGACCAAGCTCTACAACCGGCGGGCCATCGCCATCGAGCAGGTCGTGGAGGAGCTGCTCGGCTACGCGGACAAGCTGCGCCCGTACGTCGCCGACACCGTCCTGGTCCTCAACCAGGCGCTGGAGGACGACAAGGTGGTCCTCTTCGAGGGCGGCCAGGGCACCCTGCTGGACATCGACCACGGCACCTATCCGTTCGTCACCTCCAGCAACCCCACCGCGGGCGGCGCCTGCACCGGCTCCGGGGTCGGCCCCACGAAGATCAGCCGGGTCATCGGCATCCTCAAGGCGTACACCACCCGCGTCGGCGCCGGGCCCTTCCCGACCGAGCTGTTCGACGCGGACGGCGAGGCGCTGCGCCGGATCGGCGGCGAGCGCGGGGTCACCACCGGCCGCGACCGGCGCTGCGGCTGGTTCGACGCGGTGATCGCCCGCTACGCGACCCGCGTCAACGGCCTCACCGACTTCTTCCTCACCAAGCTCGACGTGCTCACCGGCTGGGAGCAGATCCCGGTCTGTGTCGCGTACGAGATCGACGGCCGCCGGGTGGAGGAGCTGCCGTACTCGCAGACCGACTTCCACCACGCCAAGCCGGTCTACGAGAACCTGCCGGGCTGGTCGGAGGACATCACCGGCGCCAAGTCGTTCTCCGACCTGCCGAAGAACGCGCAGGCGTACGTCAAGGCGCTGGAGGAGATGTCCGGCGCGCCGATCTCCGCGATCGGGGTCGGTCCGGGCCGGGACGAGACGATCGAGATCAACTCGTTCCTGTAGACGGACGGACAGCCCAGGGGAAAGGGGCGGGGGTGCCGTATGTGGCGCCCCCGCCCCTCGCCGTGCCCCGTCTACTCCGCGCGCAGCGCCCGCCCCGCGTCCACCCGGGCCGCCCACCCCGCGGGCAGCAGCGCCCCCGCGACCGCCACGACCGGCCCGCCCAGCACCAGCAGCACCAGGACCGGCACGGAGTGCACGGCGACGAACGACTCCGGCAGATTCATCCCCACCGCGTCCCCCATCAACGGCATCACCCGGCGATGCAGCAGCACCCCCAGCGGAACACCCACCGCCCCCGCGGCCAGCCCGACCCCCGCCACGGACACGAGGACCATCCCCACCGTCTGCCGGGGCGTCATCCCGAGCGCCTTGTGCACCCCGAGGGCGTGCACCCGGTCCCGGGTGTCCAGCACCACCGTGTTGAGCACCCCGAGCCCGGCCACCGCCACCAGCAGCACGGTGAGCATCGCGATCAGCGCGTCCATGGCCACGATCACACTCGACGAACGGTCCCCGCCGGGGTGGGCGTACCCACCGGTGCCGTCCAGGGCCGTGCCCAGCGCGGAGACATAGGCGTCGGTGGAGACCCCGGGGTCCGGCTGGACGTGGAAGCGCACAGGATCGCCGTCCAGCCCGAGCGCGGCCAGCGTGGCGGTCGCCGTGAGCACCGTCATCCCGTCGTTCTCGGTGAAGAACGCCTCACCCACGATCCGTACGGTGGTCTCCCGGCCGCGCGCCGACAAGGTCACCGTGTCGCCGACCGAGACGCCCGCCGCCCGCAGGAAACGGTCCGTGACCACCGCCTCCCCGGCCGTCCCCGCCGTGAACCAGCGCCCCGACACCAGCCGCGGGGCGCCCCAGCGGGCATCGCCCGAGTACCCCGTCACGGATGTCCGTCCGCCCACCCCGGAGGCGGTGACCTCGGTGCTCACCGTGCCGTAGAAGCGGCGGGTGTCGGGCTGGGCGCGCAGCACGGCGGCGATGGCGTCCGGGTCGGCGGACCCGGACCCGCCGGCCGGCTCCTGGCCGGGGGCGGGGACCGCCTGGGCGCCCGGCGGGCCGCCGCCCGGACCCGCGTCCACCACGACCGGCGCCGCCGAGTCCAGAATCCGGTGCGTCTGGACGGCGCTCAGCGACAGCCCGAGCCCCACCGCGAACGTCATGGTCAGCGCGGCCAGCGCGACCGCGGCACCGGTCGTCGCCGTACGCGCCGGACGGGTGAAGGGCTGCGCGAGGCCCAGGCTCAGCGGACGCGGCACCGGCAGCCGCCCGGTCAGCCGCCGCGCCCGGCGCCCGCGCCCGTCACCCGGGGTGCGCCCGACGGTGATCGCCGTGGCGCTGGGCAGCCGCCCGGCCCGCAGCGCGGGAACCAGCGCCGCCCCCGCGACCAGGGCGAGCGCGACACCGGACACGGCCGCGTACACCCACCAGGGCACTGTGGCCGGGGCGCCCCCATAGGCGTCCTCGACCGTGCCGAGCACCGGGCCCGCCAGCACCCGCCCGAGGACCGCGCCGAGGACACAGCCCACCCCGGCCGGGACGAGCGCCTGCGCCACATACGCCCGTACCACCTGACCCGGCGTGAAACCCAGCGCCTTCAGGACCCCGATCCGCCGCCGCGCCGCCCCCACCGCCCCGCTCACCACGATCCCGATGATCAGCACCGACAGCGCCAGCCCCAGCACCCCGAAGGCGGCCACGAACGGCACGAACGCCAGCGTGTTCGCCAGCCGCTCCTGCTCCACGGCCAGATGGGAACGGGTCCCGGTCAGCGCCCCCTCGGGCCCCGCCGCCCCGATCGCGGCCCGCGCCGCCTTCATGTCGGCCTCGCTCCCGGCGTCCTGGAAGCGGTACAGCATCTGGTACGTGGCGGGGGCGTCCGGCGCGGCCATCGCCGCCGCCCGCGCCGGGGTCGTCCAGGCGTCCGCGGTACCGGTGACCGAGCGGGCCACGCCGACCACGGTCAGCGTCGGCGAGCCCGGCACCCCGGTGAACTCCAGCCGCGCGCCCGGCGACAGCGGCGTCGCGCCCTCGGCCACCACCAGCTCACCGGGGCCGTCCGCCCACTCACCGGCCACCAGCGACAGCCGGTCCACCGGCCCCTCGGCGTCGGCCCGCCCCACGACGGTCATCGACGGCAGGGTCACCCCGGCCGGAACACCGGGCCCCCCGGACGGCGACGAGGACGCCGACACCGTACGGGGCTGGGCGTCCACGACCCGGAACGGCCCGGCCGCCGCGTCGACCCCGGCCGCCCGCGCGCTGGCGCCGATGCCGTCGTCCCCGGCGCCCCCGGCACCCCCGTCGTCGGCGTCCACCTCGAACCGCGCCGCCAGATGCGCCCCCCGCAACTCGTCCATCGCCTGCGCGAACGGCGCCCGGGACGCGGCGAGCACCCCCACCGCCACCACCGACGCGGCGACCGCGACCAGCGTGGTCAGCACCATCACCACGGTCTGCACCCGGCGCCGCCCGACCCCGGCCCGTACGACCTTCCCCAGCGCGGTCACGCCGCCGCCTCCGCTGCGACCCGGCCGTCCACCAGCTCCACCGTGCGGGTCGCGCACGCCTCGGCCAGCCGCAGATCATGGGTGACCAGCACGATCGTCTGCCCGTCCGCGTTGAGCGAGGCCAGCAGCTCCCGTACGCCGTCGCCGGAGGCGGAGTCCAGGGCGCCGGTCGGCTCGTCGGCGAGCAGCAGCGGCGGACGGTTCATCAGGGCGCGGGCGACGGCGACCCGCTGGCGCTCCCCGCCGGACAGCCGCCCCGGATAGGCGTCGGCGTGCCGCGCGACACCGAGCCGGGCCAGCAGTTCGGCGGCCCGGTGGCGGGCCTCGGCGCGCGGCACCCCGGCGAGCTGGGCGGGCAGCAGCACATTGTCGGCGACCGTCAGATCGTCGAGCAGATGGAAGAACTGGAAGACCATGCCGATCCGGGACCGCCGATAGCGCGCCGAGGCCGCCTCGCCGAGCCGGTCCACCCGCAGCCCGTCCACCGTCACCCGGCCGCCGCTCGGCCGGTCCAGCCCCGCGATCAGATGCAGCAGCGTCGACTTGCCGCTCCCGGACGGCCCCAGCACCGCCAGCGACTCCCCGGCCATGACGGTCAGATCGATCCCGGCGAGCGCCGGTGGCCCGCCCTCCCCGTACGCCCGGCTCACCTCCCGCAGCTCGACGAGCGGACGGTCGGCGGACTGCGCCGGCACAGACGTGGTCATGGGCCCTCCCCGGGGCGGCGGTTCACTGGTCAGGACTGCTGCCGGCGACGCTAGACAGGCCACCCCCGCCGGGTCGTCGCCCGCGACGACGAGCACCACGGCCGTACCCGCCCTGCCGCGGGGGGCGGAGAGGGGGCGGCGGATCGTCCGCGTACGGGTCCGCCGTCGTACGGGAGAGGTACGCGGACGATGTACGTCACCCGGTGGGGTGTCCCCGGCGGGAGGGATGTGGCGGGGCGGGGTGTCTTGCCAGACTGGACGCATGACGGGGGAGGCGACCGGGCGGGGCACCGGTACGACGGAGGACGACCGGCCGCGGTGCCGGTGGGGCCGGTTGGGCTGGTTCGGCCGGTTCGCGCAGTGGTGGGCCGGGCTCGGCGCGCTGCTGCGGCCGGGCCCGCCGCCACGCCCCTCGCGCTGGGCGTGGACCGCCGACGCCGTCCTCGCCCTGATCCTCGCGGTGTGCACGGTCAGCGCGGTCCTCGACGTGGGCCAGGGCGGCCCGGACGCGCCATGGAGCAGCGCGGTCCAGGTCGACGGGCCCGTCACACCACCGCCCCCGCCCGCACCGCCCCCCGTCCCCTTCGACCCGACCCTGCTCCCCGGCCCCCTCGCGGACGGTCGTCCGGACGCCTTGGAGGTGCTGCTCGCCGCGCTGACCGCGCTGCCGCTCGCGATCCGCCGCCGCTTCCCGCTGGCCGCCTTCGCCGCCGTCCTCGCCCTGACCCTGCTCTTCCGGCTGCGCTACGGCGACGGCCCGGCGGCGAACAGCACGACCAGCGTCTACACCTTCCTTACCTGCGTGGTCGCCGCGTACAGCGCCGCCGTGCACAGCCCGCACCGGCGCCGGGCCCTGGGCGGGGTGCTGGCCGGGGCGGTCCTGATGGCGGTCTTCCACGACCAGTACTTCCCGTACTTCACCCCGGGGTACGTGCCGTTCCTGCTGCTGCTCGCGGTGGGGCTCGGCGCGAACGCGATCCATGTCTGGCAGCAGCGGGTGCGCGAACTCCAGGCCCGTCAGGAGACCGCCACCCGGCTGGCGGTGGAGCAGGAGCGGGCGCGTATGGCCCGGGAGTTGCACGACGTGGTCACCCACAATGTGAGCGTGATGGTGATCCAGGCGGGCGCGGCCCGCAAGGTGATGGACACCGCCCCGGAACAGGCCCGCGACGCCCTGCTCGCGGTGGAGGCGGGCGGCCGTACGGCGATGGCCGAACTGCGCCACGCGATGGGCCTGCTGACGATGTCCACCGACCCGGACGGCACGGCCATGGACCGCACCGGCATGGACCGCACCGGCATGGACCGCACGGTCCGGGACCTCGATGCCCCCGACCCCGACCCCTCCCCCGACCCCGACCCCGACCCCGACCTCTCCCCCGACCCCGATCTGTCGCCCCAGCCCGGCCTGGCCCGCCTCCCCGCCCTCACCGACCAGGTGCGCGCGGCCGGTACCCCGGTCGGACTCACGGTCACCGGAACCCCCGCCCCCCTCTCCCCGGGCGCCGATCTCGCCGCCTACCGGGTGGTCCAGGAGGCACTGACGAACGTCGTCAGACACGCGTCCGGCGCCCGGGTCAGCGTGACGGTCGCGCACACCCCGGCCGAGATACGCATCGAGGTCGCCGACACGGGAGGCACCCGCGCCGCCCCTGCCCCCTTCCCTCCTCCAGGTGGCCGGGGTCTGACCGGGCTGCGCGACCGTCTCGCCGTGCACGGCGGCACCCTCACGGCCGCCCCCCGCCCGACCGGCGGCTTCCGCCTGCGGGCCACGATCCCGGTGGACACCCCGTGACCCCCGCCGACGCCCCCGCCGACACCCCCGCTCCCGCCCCCCGGGTGGTGATCGCCGACGACCAGGCCCTCGTCCGTACCGGCTTCGGGATGATCCTGACCGCCGACGGCATCGACGTCGTGGCCCAGGCGGCGGACGGCGCCGAAGCCCTGGCCGCGGTCGAGCGCACCCGCCCCGACCTGGTGCTGATGGACATCCGGATGCCGGTCCTGGACGGCCTTGAGGCCACCCGCCGCATCCTCGCCGACACCGCCGTCGACCCCCCGCGCGTCCTGATCCTGACGACATACGACCTGGACCGCTATGTGTACGCGGCGCTGGCCGCCGGGGCGAGCGGCTTCCTGCTGAAGGACGTCACACCGGAACACCTGGTCGCCGCCGTCCGGCTGGCCCGCGCCGGGGACGCGCTGCTCGCCCCCGCCATCACCCGGCGGCTGGTGGAGCGGTTCGTCGCCCAGGGCACGGCGGCGCCCGCGCTGCACCGGGACCTGGCGGTGCTGACCCCGCGCGAACGGGAGGTGCTCCAGGCTCTCGGCACCGGTCTGAGCAACACCGAGCTGGCCGCCCGGTTCGCGCTGAGCGAGGCCACGGTGAAGACCCATGTGGCCCGCATCCTGGCCAAACTCCGCCTGCGGGACCGGGCGCAGGCGGTGGTGGTGGCGTACGAGACGGGCCTGGTGACCCCGGGCGGCGCGGCGGGGCTCAGCTGACGTCGGTCATGGCGGGGCTCAGCTGAAGACGATCATCGAACCCTGGGCCAGGGACCGCGTCGCGGCGGCGTGCAGCCCGAGCCAGACATGCCGCTCCCGGGCGAACGGGCTGGGGTCGTAGGGAGCGGGTACGGCGGGCTCCTCCAACTCCGTGGGCGCGAGCGGCGCCTGCGGCGGGGCCGGGGGGTTGGCCGGGTCGATGCCGATGGCGGGCGCGACCTGCTCCAGCTCCCGCAGCAGCCCCTGCGCGGAGCCCAGCGGACCGCCACCGGCGAGGAGTTCGTCACTGGAGAGGGGATGCGGGAAGTCGACCGGGACGTAGGCACCGGCGTGGTCGTAGTGCCAGACGAGATGGGACTGCTGGGCGGTGGTCTCGAACATCTCCAGGAGCTGTTCGTAGTCCCCGCCGAGTTCGTCGACCGGGGTCACCGGCAGTCCGCAGACCTGGAGCAGAAAGGCCCGGCGCAGAAAGTGCAGGGCGTCGTAGTCGAACCCGGCGACCGGCGCCACGTCCCCGGACAGCCCCGGCATGTACTGGTACACGGGCACCGGCGGCAGCCCGGCCTCGGCGAGCACGGTGTTGTACTGCGCGAGTTCCTCGGCGAAGGGGTTTTCGGGGGTGTGGCACAACACGTCGACGAGAGGTACCAGCCACAGGTCACAGGCCAAAAGACAACTCCTCCACGGATGGCGCGCGCTCGGCACGCTGGTCAGGGAAGCGTAATCGGTCCACCCCGCCCCCGGCCCGCCCGCGCACACGTTCGGTGCGTGACCCATACCCAGAAGGTGACACCGAGCACCGCATATATGCCCGCACCTTGTTCCGGAGGGCACCTCAGTTGCTCCCCGAGGCGCCTGCGCTTGTTGCCGACGGTGGGGCAACGCTGCTTAGGGGCGCTGGGGGTACCCCCTCTGGGGGAGGAACTGCGCGACCGGCCACGACGCACCCGCACCCACACATGTACCCGTACCCCTACGGCGAAGGGACCCTCAATCCCCGGCGAGCCGCTCGATCAACGCCACAGAATGCGCGTTGTACTCCCCCACAACCCCCCGCGCCCCCTCCACATCCCGCCCCCGCAACGCATCCACCAACTCCGTATGCCCCGCCCACAACAACCCCCGCACATCAGCGAGAGGCCGCAAGAACTGCACCGCACACACCCACGACTGCACCCGCGTCCGATGCAGAAAGTCCGCCAGATACGGGTTCCCGAACAGCGCGCTCAGCTCCCGCCAGAACCGCAGGTCATACCCGATCAGCACCGTCAGATCCCCCGCGCGAGCGGCCCGCTGCGCCTCTTCCCCCCGCCGCCGCACCCCCGCGAGCGCCCCCGCGGTCCGCGGATCGGCGGGGTCCCGGAACCCGTGCAGCCCGGCGCCCAGCGCCTGGAACATCCCGTCGGTGACCAGCGCCCGCGCCTCGACCAGACCCCGGAAGTCGGCGACGGAGTACTCCCGGACCCGGAACCCCCGGTGCTGGTCGGCCTCCAGCAGCCCCTGCGCGGACAGATCGACCAGCGCCTCACGGACCGGCGTCGCCGACACCCCGTACTGCTCGGCGATCTCCTTGACCGTGAACGCCTGCCCCGGCGGCAGCCGTCCCGCCAGCACCTCGTCGCGTAGCGCGTCGGCGATCTGCTGCCGCAGGGTGTTGCGGGTCACCGCGCCGTTGCCACTGCTGCCGGGCATGATCCGGGCGTCCTCTCCATGGGTACGCGGATGGCGTGCTCGTACGTGTGTCTACGAGCACGTCACCTTACGCGTTCAGGCTCCCGAGAGGATGCGCCGACCGACCCGACCTGCCAAGACCGGCTCGGGCTCAGCCGGTGAACTCGTCCGCCACGGTCAGCGCCGCGTCCAGCGCCGCCAGCCCCTCCTTCAGCTCCGCCTCGGAGACATTGCAGGGCGGCACGACATGGGTCCGGTTCATGTTCACGAACGGCCAGATACCCGCGGCCTTCGCGGCGGCGCCGAACGCGGCCATCGGCGCGTTCGCCTCCCCGGCCGCGTTGTACGGCACCAGCGGCTCGCGCGTCTCCTTGTCCTTGACCAGGTCGAGCGCCCAGAACATGCCGAGCCCGCGCACCTCGCCCACGCACGCGTGCCGCTCGGCCAGCTCCCGCAGCGCGGGTCCGACGACGCTTTCCCCGAGCCGGTCGGCGTTCTCGACGACCCCTTCCTCCGCCATCACCTCGATCGTGGCGACGGCGGCGGCGCAGGCCAGCGGATGCCCGGAGTAGGTGAGCCCACCGGGGTAGGCGCGCTTGCCGAAGGTCTCGGCGATGGCGGGCGAGATGGCGACCCCGCCGAGCGGCACATACCCGGAGTTGACCCCCTTGGCGAAGGTCATCAGGTCGGGGACGACATCGAAGTGCTCGGCGGCGAACCAGCGCCCGGTGCGCCCGAACCCGGCCATCACCTCGTCCAGCACGAAGACGATCCCGTACTGGTCGCACAGCGCCCGCACGCCCGCCAGATAGCCGGCCGGCGGCACCATGATCCCGGCGGTGCCGGGCACGGTCTCCAGCACGATCGCGGCGATGGTCGACGGCCCCTCGAAGGCGATGGTCGTCTCCAGGTGCTCCAGCGCCCGCGCGCACTCCTGCTCCTCGCTCTCGGCGTAGAAGCGGGAGCGGTAGGGGAACGGGCCCCAGAAGCGCACGGCCCCGGCGGAGCCGGTGTCGCTGGCCCAGCGGCGCGGGTCGCCGGTGAGGTTGATGGCCTGCTGGGTGCCGCCGTGGTACGAGCGGTAGGCGGAGAGCACCTTGGGGCGGCCGGTGTGCAGCCGGGCCATGCGGACGGCGTGCTCGATGGCGTCGGCGCCGCCGTTGGTGAAGAAGATCTTGTCCAGGTCGCCGGGGGTGCGCTCGGCGATCAGCCGGGCGGCCTCGGAGCGGGCCTCGACGGCGAAGGCGGGCGCGAAGGTGGACAGCCGCGCGGCCTGTTCCTGGATCGCGGCGACGACCTTCGGGTGCTGGTAGCCGATGTTGGTGTAGACGAGGCCACTGGTGAAGTCGAGGTAGCGCTTGCCGTCGTAGTCCCAGAAGTACGACCCCTCCGCGCCGGCCACGGCGAGCGGGTCGATGAGCTCCTGGGCGGACCAGGAGTGGAAGACGTGCGCGCGGTCCGCGGCCTTCACGGCGGCTCCGGCCCGGGGGTCGGGCAGGACGGACGGAGTGGACTGAGGGGTCATGCGGGGAGCCTAAATGTCCGTGATACGGGCGCGACATCGGCGCCCTGTCTGCGGGTCCGGGGCGATACACGACACGTTGTCGACGGCGGGACACCTCCCGGACGCTCCCGAGTGATTGACAACATGCTGTCGTAATGACAGTCTACTGTCATAAGGGCGGCGAGGGAGACCAGAGACCCCGCACCGACCTCGACGAAGGAGCCGGACATGAGCACCACCCCCCAGCCCGAAGCCAGCCGACGCAAGCCCGTCCACCTCGCGGTCTACGACACGCTCGCCGACTGGGAGACCGGCCACGCCACCGCCCACCTCGCCCGCGCCGGATACGAGATCCGCACGGTCGGCCCCACCACCGCCCCGGTCACCTCCCTCGGCGGACTGCGCATCACCCCCGACCTGGCGCTGGCCGACCTGCGCCCCGAGGACTCGGCGCTGCTGATCCTCCCGGGCGCCGACCTCTGGGACCGGACACCGGCCGCTCCCGCGGCGGGCGGCGACGACCCCGCCCCGCTGGGCCCCCTGGCCCCCTTCGCCCGTACCGCCCGCACCTTCCTGGACGCCGGGGTGCCGGTCGCCGGGATCTGCGGGGCCACCGCCGGACTCGCCCGCGAGGGCCTGCTCGACGACCGCGACCACACCGGGGCGGTCTCCTTCTATCTCGCCGCCACCGGCTACGCGGGCGGCGGCCGGTACGTAGAGACGGACGCCGTCACCGACCGTGGCCTGATCACCGCGGGCCCCACCGAACCGGTCGCGTTCGCCCGCGAGATCCTCGGGCTGCTCGGCGTCTTCGACGGCGAGGTGCTCGACGCCTGGTACCGGCTGTTCCACGACTCCGACCCGGGCGCCTACGAGGTGCTCGCGCGGGCGGGCGCCGCGTGAGCCGGGAACGCCAGGACCTGCTGAGCCGGGCCGCCCTCGGCAGCTTCCGGCTCAACGGCCAGTTCCTCGCGGTCGCCGAGGAACTGGCCCGGCCCGCCGGGCTCACCGCCGCCTGGTGGCAGGTGCTCGGCGCGGTGCTGGGCGAACCGCTGCCGGTGGCCGGGATCGCCCGCGCGATGGGCATCACCCGGCAGAGCGTGCAGCGCGTCGCCGATCTGCTGGTCGAGCGCGGACTCGCCGAGTACCGGCCGAACCCGGCCCACCGCCGGGCCAAGCTGCTCGCCGCCACGCAGGACGGCCTCGCGGCGGTCCGCCGGATCGACCCCGGCCACGCCGTCTACGCGGACCGCCTGGCCGAGGCGTTCGGCTCGGACACCGAACTCACCGAGGCGGTACGGCTGCTGGAGCGCCTGTCGGCGGCCCTGGAGCAGGCGGGCCCGCCCGCCGACGCGAAGCCGGAGACGAGGGAGGACCCGTCGGCCCCGGACGTCACCGGGCCGGTTACGCAACCGTAGACGAACCGTGGAGGACGGCCGGGCCGCCGCCTCCCGACCCCGCACTATCCTCGGCACGTCGTACAACAGTGCGGCCAGGGACGGTTCGGGTGGAGCACGGCGAGGGGGCGGCACGGTCCATGGATCAGCTGGGTCCGGGGGAACCACAGACCATCGGCGGATACCGGCTGCTCGGCCGGCTCGGCGCGGGCGGCATGGGCCAGGTCTATCTGGCCCGCTCGGACCGCGGCCGGACCGTCGCCGTGAAGGTCGTACGGTCCGAACTGGCCGCCCAGGAGGAGTTCCGGGCCCGCTTCCGGCAGGAGGTGCGGGCCGCCCGGCGGGTCGGCGGGCACTGGACCGCGCCCGTGCTGGACGCCGACACCGAGGCCGCCGTGCCCTGGGTGGCCACCGGATATGTCGCCGGGCCCAGTCTCCAGCGGGTCGTGGGCAAGGACCACGGGGCGCTGCCCGAACGGTCGGTGCGCATCCTGGCCGCCGGGCTCGCGCACGCCCTGAGGGACATCCACGCGGCCGGGATCGTCCACCGCGACCTCAAGCCGTCCAACGTCATGGTCACCATCGACGGGCCGCGCGTGATCGACTTCGGGATCGCGCGGGCGCTGGAGACGGTCGTGGACGGCGGGCTGACCCGGACCGGCGCGCTCGTCGGCTCGCCCGGCTTCATGGCCCCCGAGCAGGTCCGCGGCGAGCCGATCACTCCGGCCTGCGATGTGTTCTGCCTGGGCTCGGTGCTGGCGTTCGCGGCCACCGGCGCGCTGCCCTTCGGCGGCAAGGACAGCGGGGCGCCCGCGCTGATGTTCCGGATCGCCCAGGAGGAACCGGACCTGACGGGCGTCCCCGAGGGCATCGCCGACCTGGTCCGGGACTGTCTGCGCAAGGACCCGGCCGCCCGCCCCGGCCTGGACGCGGTGCTGGACCGGATCGGCGCCGGGGACACCGTCGCCGACGGCCGCACCCGCGACCCCTGGCTCCCCGCCGCCCTGGTCGCCCAGCTCGGCCGCCACGCGGTCCAACTCCTCGACACGGAGAACCCGGCCTCCCCCGAACACGCCCCCACCGCCGCCGAGGAACCCGCCGTACCCCCGCCCCACCCGGCGTACGGCCCCCCGGCCCGGCCCCAGCCGTCGTACGGCCACCCGCAGCCCGGCTACGGCCACCCCGCCCACCACCCCTACGCCGCCGGTGCCACCCCGCCCTACGGCCCGCCCCCGATACCCGCCCCCGCCCCGATACCCGCCCCCGCCCCGATACCCGCCCCCGGCGACCCCGACGAGCCCAACCGCCGCAGCGGACGGGCCACGGCCGCGTTGATCGCGGTGGCGCTGGTGGTCGCGGTCGGCGCGGGCGGCTCGGTGTACGCGCTGATGAACGGCGGCGACCAGGACACCCGGGGCGGCGGCACCCCCGCCCCGAGCGCCTCCGCCCCACCCACCCCGGACGGCGCCGGGACACCGTCCGCCGGAGCGGTGCCCGGCGCCTACCTCGGCACCTGGACCACCACCCTCGACAACGCCGACGGCACCAGCACCCGGCGGCTGACCATCCGGCAGGGCGAGGTCGGCGACACCGTGTTGTCCCTGGTCGCCGACGGCCCCACCGCCGACGGCACCTACCACTGTGTCTTCGAGGCCGACCTCACCGAACCCCCCGGCGGCGACGGCCCGCTGCGGATCGGCCCGTCCACCGTGACGACCGGCACCCCCCGCACCTCCTGCAACCCCGGCGAGGCCACCGAGGTGCGCCTGCTCCCGGACGGCCGGCTCAGCCGCGCCAACCCCACGTCCGGCGAATCACTGACGTACACGAAGGAGTAGCCGGGGGCGGCGGCCGGGGAGCGGTGCCGGAGTGTCCGGTGGGCGCCCTTGTCCGCCGGGGACGCCTGTTCGACCATGGGGGCCATGGGTCCCACGCGAAGGACACTTCTGACGGCGACCGCGACGGCGGCCGTGACCGCGTCGACCACGGCGAGCGCGTGCGCGGCGAGCCCCGCGACGCCCCCACCGTCCCCGGAACGGCAGCCGCAATCCCCGCCGTCGGCCACCGCCGACGCCCCCGACCGCCCGGCGACACACCAGCCGCCCGGCCGTGAACTGCGCGCGCTGCTCGCCGAGATCGACCCGGACCGCATCGAGGCCACGGTCCGCGCACTGGCCTCCTTCGGCACCCGGCACACCCTCTCCGCCCAGGACGACCCCCGGCGCGGCATCGGCGCCGCCCGCGACTGGCTCCAAGCCGAACTACGCCGGTACGCGGCCGGTTCCGGCGGCCGGATGACGGTCGCCCTCCAGTCGTACGTCCAGCCGCCCGCGAACCGGATCCCGACCGCCACCCGGATCACCAATGTGGTCGCCACCCTGCGCGGATCGGTCGCCCCGGAGCGGGTGTACGTGGTCTCCGGGCACTACGACTCCCGGGCCTCGGACCCCATGGACGCCGTCTCGGACGCGCCGGGCGCGGACGACGACGCCTCCGGTGTGGCGGTGGTGCTGGAGCTGGCCCGGGTGATGGCGCGGCGCCGCCCGGCCGCCACGATCGTGTTCGCGGCGGTCGCGGGCGAGGAGCAGGGACTGTACGGGGCGGCGCACATGGCGGGCCGGTTCAAGGACGACGGCACGGACGTGCGGGCGATGTTCACCAACGACATCGTGGGCAGCCCGACGGCGGACGACGGCACACGCGAGCCGGGTGTGGTGCGGCTGTTCGCGGAGGGCGTCCCGTCCTCCGAGACGCCCGAGGAGGCGGCGCTGCGGCGTTCGGTGGGCGGCGAGAACGACTCGGCGACCCGCCAACTGGCCCGGTTCGTCCGGGACGTGGCCCAGAACGACGCGACCGGGATGCGGGTCCGGGTGATCTACCGCCGGGACCGCTACCGGCGCGGGGGCGACCACATCCCGTTCCTGGAGCGCGGTTTCGCCGCCGCCCGCTTCACCGAGCCCGCCGAGGACTACGCCCACCAGCACCAGGACGTCCGCGAGGAGGACGGACGCCGGTACGGGGACCTGCCGGAGTTCTGCGACTGGGCGTACATCGCGCGGGTGGCCCGGGTGAACGGGGCGGCGCTGTGGACGCTGGCCCAGGCGCCGGACGCGCCACGGGACGCCCGGATCGTGACCTCGGCCCTGACCAACTCCACGGAGCTGACCTGGCGCCGGGGCGACGAGCCGGACCTCAAGGGGTACGAGGTGGTGTGGCGGGAGACGACGGAACCGGAGTGGACGCATGTGGTGCCGGTCGGGGATGTGACACGCCACGAGGTGGATCTGTCGAAGGACAACGTGTTCTTCGGGATACGCGCCGTCAACAGAAGGGGCCTGCGAAGCCCGGTGTCCTTCCCGTCCCCATAGCTGCGGGCAGTCGTGCCTCCCCCGGAGGGCGTACCCCAAGGCGGCACGGGTGGGCGCGGCGGCACCCCGCGAACACGGTGAGTGACACGCCCCCGGGCCCAGCCCCCGGACACGGTCCCCGGACGTACCTCCCGGCTCAGCCCCCTGCCAAGGTCACCGCGCCTCCGGCGGACGCTGTCGCGGCATGTTCGGCCGGGTCGGACCCGACGGCGGGGACGGGATACGCCCCAGCGGCGTCCCCCCGTCCCGAGGCCCCCCGGGCACCGCCCCCTGCATCCCCAGCGGCGCGCCCCCCGTGCGGAACTCCACCATCCAGTCCGCCGTCTCCACCCGCACCAGCTCCGCCACGTCCTCGGAGAACCGCCGCAGCACCCCGAGGCACCGGTCCGCCGCCTCCCCGGCCGTGCCGTCCGTCGGCCCCAGCACCTCCCGCACGCTCTCCGAGGCCCACTCGAACTGGAGCACCTGGAGCCGCCGCTGCACGGCCTGCGCGGTCGCCACGTCCCGCATCCAGCCCGACGTCACCCCGAAGCACCGGTCGATCCCGGCGCACGCCACCGCCAGCAGCAGCGCCAGATACCCCCAGGGCGCCGAACCGGCGAGCATCCCGGTCAGATCCAGCAGCGGCAGCCCCGCGCCCACGACCGCCCCGCTCGCCGCCCCGGCCCGCAGCGCCCGCGCGCCCCGCCGCTTCCACACCCGGTCGGTGAGATACCAGGCCGCCGTCTGGAGCGCCCCGCGCTCCACCCACCGGTACAGCTCCTCCAGCCGCTCCGCCGGTTCCCCCCAGTCGCCGAGCGGGAACACCCGCCCGGTCAGGTCGCCCGGCCGCAGCCCGGCCGCCCCCTCGCCGCCCCGCCCGTCCTGCGGCGGCCTCTCGGGCTGCATCTCCGGCTGACCCACCCGGCACTCCCTACTGATCCACACTGATCCACACTGATCCACTGAGCACGGTACTGATCACGGTGCGTGACTTCTGGTGCTGATGTGCCGGACCTTTATTACCGCCCAATGGGTGGCGAAGATGACGGTTTCACTTCTTTTCCGCCCGGAAGTGGGCCTTGATCAGGTATAGGACTCACCGATGACTCACTCGAAAGAGTGCCGGGGCGACGGCCGCGCAGACCACGTAGGCTCGTGCCGAGCGGAAAAGCACGGGAAAGAACGGGAAAGAACGTGAAGGAGTGCCGATCGTGATCCCCGGTGGTGGCCAGCCCAACATGCAGCAGCTGTTGCAGCAGGCGCAGAAGATGCAGCAGGACCTGGCGGCGGCGCAGGAGGAACTGGCGCGTACGGAGGTCGAGGGCCAGTCCGGCGGCGGCCTGGTCAAGGCGACCGTGACCGGCGCCGGTGAGCTGCGCGCTCTGGAGATCGACCCGAAGGCGGTGGACCCGGAGGACACCGAGACCCTCGCCGATCTGATCGTGGCGGCCGTGCACGCGGCCAACGACAACGCCCAGGCGCTCCAGCAGCAGAAGCTCGGCCCGCTGGCCCAGGGCCTCGGCGGCTCCCTCCCCGGCCTGCCTTTCTAAAGCGGGCGCGGGCCCTCTACCGTACGTAGCAGGCATTCCAGGAAGGACGCAGTCCGTGTACGAAGGCGTGGTCCAGGACCTCATCGACGAGCTGGGGCGGCTGCCCGGCGTCGGTCCCAAGAGCGCGCAGCGGATCGCCTTCCACATCCTCCAGGCCGAGCCCACCGACGTACGGCGGCTCGCGCAGGCCCTGATGGAGGTCAAGGCCAAGGTCCGGTTCTGCGCCACCTGCGGCAATGTGGCCCAGGAGGAGCTGTGCGGCATCTGCCGTGACCCGCGCCGCGACCTGGCGGTGATCTGTGTGGTGGAGGAGCCCAAGGACGTCGTCGCGATCGAGCGGACCCGTGAGTTCCGGGGCCGTTACCACGTCCTGGGCGGCGCGATCAGCCCCATCGAGGGCGTCGGCCCCGACGATCTGCGGATACGAGAACTTCTCGCACGGTTGGCCGACGGGACGGTCACGGAGCTGATCCTGGCCACGGACCCGAATCTGGAGGGCGAGGCGACAGCGACGTACCTCGCCCGCATGATCAAGCCCATGGGCCTCAAGGTCACCCGCCTGGCCAGCGGCCTCCCGGTGGGTGGCGACCTGGAATACGCGGACGAAGTGACCCTCGGCCGCGCCTTCGAGGGGAGACGACTCCTAGATGTCTGACGCCACGCTGCACGCCACGAGCCAGGACCCGGACGACTTCGCGGTGCAGATCGCGGACCAGATCGAGAGTTTCCTGGTCGCCGTCACCGAGGTCGCCCGGGGCGACGAGCCGGACTCGGCGGTCCCCTTCCTCCTCCTGGAGGTCTCCCAGCTGATGCTGGCGGGTGGCCGGCTGGGCGCGCACGAGGACATCGTCCCGGACGAGCGCTACGAGCCCGACCTCGGCCCCGAGCCCGATGTGGACGGACTGCGCGAGAACCTGGCGCGGCTGCTGGAGCCGGTCGACGTCTACTCCGAGGTCTTCGACCCCTACGAGCCGCGTACGGCCCCGGTCCCGGCCCGGATCTCCGACGACCTCGCCGATGTGATCACCGATCTGCGGCACGGCATGGCCCACTACCGCTCCGGCCGGATCACCGAGGCCCTGTGGTGGTGGCAGTTCTCCTACTTCTCCAACTGGGGCTCCACCGCGTCCGCCACCCTGCGCGCGCTGCACTCGGTGCTCGCCCATGTCCGTCTCGACCAGCCGCTGAAGGAGCTGGACGGACTGGACACGGACGAGGCGCTGATGGGCGACGAGACCCTGGAGTTCGAGGCGGGCCAGGTGATGGCGGAGGAGATCGCCGCACCGCTGGGGATCCGCTCGGCGAAGTGAGGGTCTCCGTGGCGGCTCGGTGGTGGCTCGGTGGTGGTCCTGTGACGGCGGTCGTACCGGGGTGCTGTTGTGATGCCCGGCACTTTTCCGAGTGGCGGCGCCCGGTGGGGGGCATGTGCTGAGCGAAGCGGGCGGGCCGCGGGGCCGGACGGGTATCTCACCATGCGATATCCGGAAGGTCGTTTTCGGCCGCTCGATAGACTGAGCCGACACAACGGACTGAGCGAGGAGCGCACGTGGGCCTTGTCGTGCAGAAGTACGGAGGCTCCTCCGTAGCCGATGCCGAGGGCATCAAGCGCGTCGCCAAGCGGATCGTGGAGACCAGGAACAACGGCCATCAGGTGGTCGTCGTGGTCTCGGCGATGGGCGACACGACGGACGAGCTGATCGATCTCGCCGAGCAGGTCTCCCCGGTGCCAGCCGGGCGCGAGCTGGACATGCTGCTGACCGCCGGGGAGCGGATCTCCATGGCCCTGCTGGCGATGGCGATCAAGAACCTGGGCTCCAAGGCCCAGTCGTTCACGGGCAGCCAGGCGGGGGTCATCACCGACTCGGTCCACAACAAGGCGCGCATCATCGATGTCACCCCGGGGCGCATCCGCACCGCGCTGGACGAGGGCAATGTCGCGATCGTCGCCGGGTTCCAGGGCGTCAGCCAGGACAAGAAGGACATCACCACGCTGGGGCGCGGCGGGTCCGACACCACGGCCGTGGCGCTGGCCGCCGCGCTGGACGCCGAGGTCTGCGAGATCTACACCGATGTGGACGGCGTGTTCACCGCCGACCCGCGGGTGGTCAAGAAGGCGAAGAAGATCGACTGGATCTCCTTCGAGGACATGCTGGAGCTGGCCTCGTCCGGCTCCAAGGTGCTGCTCCACCGCTGTGTGGAGTACGCCCGCCGGTACAACATCCCGATCCACGTCCGGTCCAGCTTCAGCGGGCTCCAGGGCACATGGGTCAGCAGCGAGCCGATCGATCAAGGGGACCAGAAGGTGGAGCAGGCCATCATCTCCGGTGTCGCGCACGACACCTCGGAGGCCAAGATCACGGTCGTCGGCGTGCCGGACAAGCCGGGCGAGGCCGCCTCGATCTTCCGCACCATCTCGGATGCCGAGATCAATATCGACATGATCGTGCAGAACGTGTCGGCGGCGGCCACCGGACTCACCGACATCTCCTTCACCCTCCCCAAGAGCGAGGGCCGCGGCGCCCTGGACGCCCTGGAGAAGGCCAAGGGCGTGATCGGCTTCGACGCCCTGCGCTACGACGACCAGATCGGCAAGATCTCGCTGGTGGGCGCCGGGATGAAGACCAACCCCGGGGTCACCGCCGACTTCTTCACCGCGCTCAGCGAGGCGGGCGTCAATATCGAGCTGATCTCGACATCCGAGATCCGTATCTCGGTGGTCACCCGCGCCGATGACGTCCCGGAGGCGGTCCGCGCCGTGCACAGCGCGTTCGGGCTGGACTCGGACAGCGACGAGGCCGTCGTCTATGGGGGCACCGGCCGATGACCGCCCGCCCGACGCTCGCGGTCGTGGGAGCGACCGGGGCCGTCGGCACGGTCATGCTCCAGATCCTGTCCCAGCACGCGGACATCTGGGGCGAGATCCGTCTGATCGCCTCCCCACGCTCGGCCGGCCGCAAGCTGGCCGTGCGCGGCGAGGAGGTCGAGGTCGTCGCCCTGACCGAGCAGGCGTTCGACGGGGTCGACATCGCCATGTTCGACGTGCCCGACGAGGTGTCCGCCCAGTGGGCGCCGATCGCCGCCGCCAAGGGCGTGGTCGTGATCGACAACTCCGGCGCCTTCCGGATGGACCCCGATGTGCCGCTGGTGGTGCCCGAGGTCAATCCGCACGCGGCCCGGATGCGCCCGCGCGGCATCGTCGCCAACCCCAACTGCACCACGCTGTCGATGATCGTCGCGCTGGGCGCGCTGCACGCCGAGTTCGGCCTGCGCGAGCTGGTGGTGTCGTCGTACCAGGCGGTCAGCGGGGCCGGGCGGGCCGGGGTGGAGACCCTGCGCGCACAGCTGTCCCTGGTGGCCGGTACGGACCTGGGGACCGCGCCGGGCGATCTGCGCCGGGCCGTCGGCGACCGCACCGGGCCGTTCCCGGAGCCGGTCGCGCTGAACGTCGTCCCCTGGGCCGGGTCGCTGCGGGAGGACGGCTGGTCGTCGGAGGAGATGAAGGTGCGGGACGAGTCCCGCAAGATCCTCGGACTGCCCGCGCTGCCGGTCGCCGTGACCTGTGTGCGGGTGCCGGTGGTCACCACCCACTCCCTCACCGTGCACGCCCGCTTCCAGCGCGAGGTGACCGTCGCCGGGGCGCGGGAGATCCTCGCGACCACGCCCGGGGTGGTGCTGGTGGACAACCCGGCCGCCGGGGAGTTCCCGACGCCCGCCGACGCGGTGGGCACCGACCCCACCTGGGTCGGGCGGGTGCGCCGGGCCCTGGACGACCCGACCGCGCTGGAGCTGTTCGTGTGCGGCGACAACCTGCGCAAGGGCGCCGCCCTGAACACCGCGCAGATCGCGGAACTGGTGGCCGCGGAGAACGCCGGGGGCCGTCCGTAGGGCCTGCTTCCCTCCCTCCCCGCGTGGTTCTTTGCTTCTCTTTGTCCCGTTTCCTCGTCGTCCCCGGTGGGGCGGTCCCGCGCAAGAAACGGGGGTGTGGGGGGTCCCGGACGGATATTCGTCCTGGTGCCGGCGGGATCGCTTTGTAGGATCTGTGTTCGGTGGACGGGTCGGGTAGGCGATCCGGCCACTTGAACCGGGCCGTGTGCCGTTCGAAGATTTCCTCCCGCCCGCCGCAACCGCGTGGCGGGCGGGGAGCGTCTCTGCGGTCGCCCTTCCGGGCGTGCAGACGCGTGGAGACCGGCGTGGGGACGCCGTGCCGCGGACGTGGGGACGTCCGCTCCAGGTGGGACATAGGGGAAGAGCGGGACGCATGTGGTCAACTGAGGCACCGTCGGCTGTGCCGTCCGGGGCGAGAACGTTGTCGGCCGCGCACCTCGGCGCAAAAGTGACGCCCGGCACGTACAACCCTCGCGGGGGCGAGCGGGTCCAACTGGCGTGGCAGAGGTACTCGACTTCCCGACGGCTGCGCGCGGCGCCGTACTGCGACCGCACCCTCCGGCCCGCCGGCCCGGCACGGCCCGCGGGGCCGGTGGCATGCCGGTGATCGCGCCCATGCCCGCAGCGCAGCCCACACCCATCCCCGGCCAGCGTGAGTCCACCGAGGACATCGCCGCCGGGACCACGGTCGACCACCTCACCGAGACCTACCGCAGGCACTACCGGTCGCTGCTCGGTCTCGCCGCCCTGCTCCTGGACGACACCGCGTCCTGCGAGGACGTCGTCCAGGAGGCGTTCATCCGGGTCCACTCGGCCCGCAAGCGGGTCCGCGACCCCGAGAAGACGCTCGCCTATCTGCGCCAGACGGTCGTCAACCTGTCCCGCTCCGCGCTGCGCCGCCGCATCCTCGGGCTGAAGCTGCTCTCCAAGCCGATGCCGGACATGGCGAGCGCGGAGGAGGGTGCCTATGACCAGCTGGAGCGGGACTCCCTGATCAAGGCCATGAAGGGCCTCCAGCGCCGCCAGCGC
This sequence comes from Streptomyces sp. NPDC048290, assembly GCF_040652095.1. NCBI lineage: Bacteria > Bacillati > Actinomycetota > Actinomycetes > Kitasatosporales > Streptomycetaceae > Streptomyces > Streptomyces sp. NPDC048290. Next base: position 59,844 of record NZ_JBEZLM010000033.1, on the reverse strand, counting down.
GAGGTGCTGGTGCTGCGCTACTTCGCCGATATGACGGAAGCCCAGGTCGCCGAGGCGCTCGGCATATCGCTGGGCTCGGTCAAGGCATACGGCTCGCGCGGAATCGCGGCGCTGCGGCTGGCGATGGAGGCCCCCGTATGAGCGACGCGAGGGACGGCTGGGACGGCCGCGACGGCTGGGACGGCACGGAGGGCGGCCGGGACGGCAGGGACGGCAGGGACGCCGGGGACGGCGGCCATGAGGTGCGGGAGCGGCGCCACCTCCATCTGCCCAGGAGGCCGGCACCCGGCCCGGGGCCCGAACCGACGCACACGCACCACACTGGGAACGGAACGAACGGAACCGTGAACGACCCTCTCGACGGCCCGAGCCCCGAAGGGCTCGACTCGGACGAGGCGGAGCTGCGCGGTCTGCTGCGCCACGCCGTGCGGGACATCGAGCCCCGCGACGGCACGCTGGAGCATCTGCGCCGGGCGGTGCCCGCGCGGCGCACCCGCAAACGGCAGGCCGCCGTCGGCATGGCCGCCGCCGCCCTGTTCCTGGGCACCGCCGTCCCGGCGCTGGTCCATGTCTCCGGCTCCACCGGCGCCTCCGCCGACCCGTCCATCGCCGGTCTCGGGCAGGAGGCGCAGGGCGGTTCCAGCCAGGGCAAGGGACCCGACGGCGCGACCAGCACCGGGGGCGCCGCCACCGGCGGCGGTCAGAACACCGGCGAGGGCGACGGCCACGAGGGCACCCCCAGTGACGGCGCCAGCCCCGGGGCCACGCCCGGTGTGCCGCCCGGTCCCACACCCCCGGCGACCACCTCCGCGCCGGTGTGCACGGCCGCCCAGCTCGGCCAGGGCACCGCCGCCGCCGACGTCCCCGACTCGGCCGGGACGGTCTACGGCGCCTTCCGGATCAGCAATGTCTCCGGCGAGAGCTGTACCGTCACGGGCCCCGGCACCGTCAGCCCGATCCCGCAGGGCGCCGCCGACCCGACCAAGATCTCCGTCGCCCAGCACGCCTCGGGCGATGTGGCCGCGGACCTTCCCGACCCGTCCACCGAGACCGGCCAGCTGGTGCTGCTGCCCGGCGCCGCCTATGAGGTGCGGTTCGCCTGGGTGCCCGCCGAGACCTGCCCGGTGGAGGGCGGCGGCACGGGCGGCACCGGAGGCCCGTCCCCCTCGGCCTCGGCGAGCCCGGACCCCGGTGCGACGACCGGCGGGACCACGGGCGGCGACACCGGCACCGGTACGCAGCTGACCACCGCGGACGGCGCCACGGCGGACGGCAGCGTGCAGGTGTCGTACACCCCGGACGCCGGATCGGCGTCGGTGTCGGTCGTGGTGCCGGACGCGTGCGCGGGGACGGTGTACCGGACCGGGGTGCTTGCGGGGTCTTAGACCCTGCCAGGGGGGCGTCAGACGCCGGTCGGTGCCGGGTCCTTGTGCTGCTGCTCGCCGGGCGACGGCTGCGGATCGGGCAGCAGCCCCATCCGCGCGTCCCGTACGGCGTCCGCCTCGCGGCGCAGCAGCCGGAACCACATGAAGACCACGAAGCCCGCGAAGACGAACCACTGACCGGTGTAGCCCAGGTTCTGGAACGCCTTCAGGTCGAGCCCCGTGTCGGCGGCGGCCGTCGCGGGCACCGCGCGCATCCCCGCGTCGCCGTCGTTGAGGGTGATCCAGGCGTCGTAGACCTCGTACGGCACCAGGTTGACCAGGGAGGCGGCGCTGATCGCGCCGGTCTGGCCGGACGGCAGGCCACTGAGGATCGCGACGCCGTTGCTGCCGGGGGTCTCGGACGCCTGGAGGGCGCCGGTGACGGTGACCTCGCCGGTCGGCGGGGCGGGCACCCGCGCGGGGTCGGGCGTACCGGGCAGCCAGCCGCGGACCACGGGGAGGGCCTGGCCGCCGTCGGTGCGCAGCAGGGTCAGCACATAGGAGCCGGGGCGGTCGTCGAGGGGGCGTTCGGGGACCAGGAACTGTTCGGCGTACCGGCCGGTGGCGGTGGTCTGCTCGCCCGAGGTGGCCTTGTCCACCGGGAGCAGGTCCGTCAGGGGGCGGGCGGCGCCGGGCGCGGCGTCGGAGGGCTTGGCGGTCGCCTCGCGGTGGCTGTCCATCCGCTCCTCGAACCGGCTCAGCTGCCAGGACCCCATGAAGACGCAGAAGGGGATGGCCAGCAGTACGAAGACGTTGATCCCCCACCAACGGGAGGTCAGCAGAAACCGGTACACGCCACCCACGGTACGGGGCGGGGGTACGGGGCCGGGGCGCGGGGGGTCGATTCGGGCCGCGCGGCGCGGGGCGCGGTCGTGGGGCGCGGTCGTGGGGCGCGGTCGTGGGGAGGGCCGTGGGGGAGCCGTTCACCGGCTGTCAGCGGGCCGGCGGTCCGCTGGCGGTGTCCTGGTGGTGTCCTGGCGGTCGGCTGGCAGGGGCCTGGCAGCGGGCCTGCCCTTGCCCGGAGGGTCGCCGTCCGGGGGACGTGTGGGGCTGTCGGTGCTGGCGGGGCGGGTGCCGGTGGGGCCGTGCGGCCGATTTCGGTGTGAGGTCGGTGAGTGGTTGGGCAAAGTTATCCACAGGCTGGCAGGCTCGGGAGCGCGATGCCCGTCCGGACAGGCAGTATGGGGCCATGACTGAGAGCAACGGGTCCGTCTCGCCGGATCAGCAGCAGCGTGCGGCCATGCCGGACTGGGAGAAGCGCTTCAGGGCGCCGCGGGTGTCACTGCCCGACTGGGCGGAGGACGCGCCTGACCGCTCCCTGTTCGTCTCCAATGCGACAGGGACGTACGAGCTGTACGCGTGGGACCGGTCGACCGGCGCCCAGCGCCAGGTGACCGACCGGCCGAACGGTACGACGGACGGTGTGCTCTCCCCGGACGGCGCCTTCATCTGGTGGTTCGACGACAAGGACGGCGACGAGTTCGGGGTATGGCGCCGCCAGCCCTTCGACGGCGGCGCCGACGAGCCCGCCACTCCTGGCCTCGACCCGTCCTACCCGGCGGGCCTGGCCCTGGGCCGGGACGGGCGGACGGCGGTGGTGGGCCGTTCCACGGACGAGGAGGGGACGACGATCCATCTGGCCCGCTCCGGGGCGGAGCCGGTGCTGATCTACCGCCACCGGGAGTCGGCGGGCGTCGGCGACCTGTCGCACGACGGGGCGCTGATCGCCATCGAGCACACCGAGCACGGGGACGCGATGCACTCCGCGCTGCGGGTGGTCCGCCCCGACGGCGCCACGGTCGCCGAGCTGGACGACACGAAGGGCGGCACCGAGGAGCTGGGCCTTGAGGTGCTGGGCTTCGCCCCGGTGGAGGGCGACACCCGGCTGCTGATCGGCCACCAGCGGCGGGGCCGCTGGGAGCCCCTGGTCTGGGACATCACGGCGGGCACGGAGACGGACCTGTCGCTCGACCTGCCCGGCGATGTCAGCGCGGAGTGGTACCCGGACGGCACGGGGCTGCTGATCGTGCACAGCTTCGAGGCCCGCAGCGAACTCTTCCGGTACGACCTGGCGAGCGCCGCGCTGGAGCGCGTGGCGACCCCGCCGGGCATGGTGTCGGGGGCGACGGCCCGGCCGGACGGCTCGGTGGAGTACCTGTGGTCGTCGGCGGCCGAGCCGCCGGCGGTGCGGTCCACGGACGGTTCGGTGGTGCTCGACCCGCCCGGGATGAAGTCCCCCGGGTCGGTGCCGGTGGAGGACGTGTGGGTGGAGGGTCCGGGCGGCCGTATCCACGCGCTGGTGCAGAAGCCCGCCGGGGCGAGCGGTCCGCTGCCCACGGTGTTCGAGATCCACGGCGGCCCGACCTGGCACGACAGCGACGCCTTCGCCGCGGGCCCGGCGGCGTGGGTGGACCACGGCTACGCGGTGATCCGGGTCAACTACCGGGGCTCCACCGGCTACGGCCGGGCCTGGACGGATGCCCTCAAGCACCGGGTGGGCCTGATCGAGCTGGAGGACATCGCGGCGGTCCGGGAGTGGGCGGTGACCTCGGGTCTCGCCGACCCGGCCCGGCTGATCCTCACCGGCGGCTCCTGGGGCGGCTACCTCACCCTGCTGGGCCTGGGCGTCGAGCCCCGGTCCTGGACGGTGGGCATCGCGGCGGTCCCGGTCGCGGACTACGTCACGGCGTACTACGACGAGATGGAAGCCCTCAAGGCCATGGACCGCACCCTGCTGGGCGGTACGCCGGAGGAGGTCCCGGCCCGCTTCGAGGCGTCCTCACCCCTGACCTACGTCGACGACGTCCGGACCCCGGTCTACATCTCGGCGGGGGTCAACGACCCGCGCTGCCCGATCCGCCAGATCGACAACTACGTCAAGCGCCTGGAGGCCAGGGGCGCGGTGCACGAGGTGTACCGCTACGACGCCGGGCACGGCTCGCTGGTCGTCGACGAGCGGATCAAGCAGGTCCGGCTGGAGCTGGACTTCGCGCGGCGCCACCTGGAGGGCGTACAGGGCGCGGACACGGGGTCGGGCGCGGTGCCGGTCGGCTGAGACCGGTCAGCTCCCCGACCCGGCGGCGGGCGGTGGCAGCCGGACCACCGCCACACCGCCCTCCAGATCGACCTGGGTGCGGTGCGGGGGAGCGCCGTCCTCCTCGTCGTCCCGCATCAGCAGCGAGGACTGGCGTTCCTTCAGCTCATGCGCCTTGCCCGCGGACAGCGCCCCGTGCAGCTGCTCGAACCCGGTGGCGGAGACCTGCCCGGCACGGGCGCCGTTCCGCCAGGGCAGCAGTCCGGCCCGCCCCATTCTGAGCAGCAGCTGGTCCACGAAGGCGATGACCGTGAGCAGGATGACCAGCCCGGGAAGCGTGACGAATATGGCGAACTCCATGGGGCCAGTGTGCGCCCGGGGAGTCCGCCGGGGGAGGGGTTTGCGGGATGTGGTCGAACGGGGGTACGGGCCGGGCTGTGGGCTACCAGCCCCCGCGCGGACCGTCACCGGCCCGGCAGCGCGGGCAGCGGCAGGGGGGCCAGCGCAGGGTGCCGATGCCGAGAGGTGGCTGACCAGGCCGGTAGACGAGCTGGGGGGTACGGTCGACGCGTTCGCCGTCGGCGCGGACGCGGTAGGTCTCGATGGTCAGCTGCGAGGCGCCTGGGGCGGGCGGAGTACCGGCGTTCACCACGCCACCTTCCTGGTCTGCGGGGTGGACGCGTCCGCGCACACGGCCGTCTGCCGCAGCGTGAAGGCGAGGGCGCGCCTGCGCCACAGTTCCCGTTCCCGGTCCTCCCAGTCACGGACCCGTTCCCGCTCCCGTGCACGGTCCGCGTCACCGGCCGGGAAGTAGGGCCGCACGAGTACTGCCGTACGGGCATCGAGGGAGACGTCTTCTGGAACCCTGAACGACCTCGCCGACACGGCCGAGGTACTCGCCGAGGAGGACGGCGCGCAAGCCGACGCGGTCGCGCGGTGTCGGCCAGCCGGTCGTGACCGATCGGCACGGTGTCGCCCTGAGGGGCGCGGTAACACCCGTAACAGCCACCCGAACCACCTGGCGGCCCGGCGGGTAGTGTCGTGCATGTTGGCGCTCCTTCGCAGCGTCCGACCACGCCCCGGGGCCCTGTGCAGGCCGCCGGGGTCTTGTCTGAGCCACTGACGCTAGGAGCGCGGGAGACCGGGAGGGGGTAGAGCCTCTACCCCCTCCCGGAGGGGTACGGTTCCTACCCCTCTCGCGCGATCACACGGGCACGCACAAGTCCCGTGCGAGGGTCTGCGCGTCGTCGCGGACGAGACGGGGGCCGGACTTCGCGAGGTCCGGGAGCACCGCACGGGCATGCAGGTTGTACTTGATCGTCTCCTGCGATGTCTCGTACGCCTTCTTCAGCAGGGAGACCGCGGCCAGTCGTTCGCCCGACATGCCGTAGGCGCGAGCCGTCTCGATGAGGTGATACGCCCGGCGGGTGGCCGATGGAATGCCGTTGAGATCCAGGGCATCCGCGACTTCGAGAGCCCGGTGAGGCTGTATCAAGTCGTTGTGCATGGTGATCGCGTAGGCATCGACGATGCCACGCCCGAAGATCAGCCAGGGATGCGAGTAGCTGTCACCCAACGTCCGCGCGACGGAATCGGCCTTGTCCCAGTAACGCCACGCGTCCCCGGCCTGCCCTGTCTTCGCATACGACAAGGCGACCGCCAGATAAAGGACTCCCCGGCGGGCGAGATGCTCCGGATCTTCACCGTCCGGCAGAAGGGAAACCGCCTGTTCGGCCATATCCACCCGGGCTTCCGCGACTTCCCCGGCATCCCGGTGAACATGGTTGACGTACCAGGCCGCTCCGGCAATTGCTCGCGGACTATCGGCGTCCATCGCGGCGGTCATGGCCCGATCACTGGTGAGCGTGATCAAATCCGCTGCCGGTTGAAAGGAAAGGAAGAGCTGGGCGAGGTGGTATGTCTCGGTCAGGGCTACCAGCGCGCGCCGACGGTCGGCCCCTTCAAGGACGCGTGCGCTGTGCCGGGTGTCGGCGAGCAGCGACGGCAGCAGGTTTCCCAGCCGGGTGCGGTTGCCCTCGATACGGTCCCGGGGGCCGGAGCGGCGGTCGGTCGAGTGCCAGAGTTTCCATGCCTCGCGTACGTGGGCGACCAGCACGGCGGCGGGCTCGGGCTGCCGGTCGGCGGGCTTCAGAGGGAAGTTGGTCAGTGCCTGCTTCACAAGAGGCAGCGTCGTGTGTTCGGCTTTCGCATAGGTGACTGCGGTTATCCGGTCGTCACCGGTGAGTTCGGTGATGTCTTCGACGCCGAGCGCTTGAGCGAGGCGAAGCAGTTTGGGAAGGCGCGGCATACCGATACGGCCTGTCTCGATCGCCTTTACCCATTCCGTGGACTGGCCCATGCGGTCGGCGATGATCGGCCGACTCTTTCCCGCGCGTATCCGCGCCCGGCGCACGCGTTGCCCAAAGGTGAGTGATGACGCACTGTCGGTGGGGTCAGACATGCTGATCTCCGTTCTGCGGCGACACCAGAACGGTACCCCTCGCCCATTGCGGGGGAACGGCGATCGGTCCCCGCATCCGCGGGTCCCGTCGTGCTGCGGCGCGCGATCACGGGCGCCGGGATCATCTGGGGTTGCGTCTGGGATTGCGCTGGAACAGGCGCACCGACCAGACAGCGGAGTCCGCGGGCCGGTAGACCAACTGCGGTCCAGGCGGACCCGGTACGTCCCGATCGTCAGCCGCGAGGTGTCCGGGGCGGAAGGCGTGGAGAGGTGCTACGCCGCCCCCACCCATCTGGCGTAGCTGTGCAGCTCGGGTGACGGAGTGCCCCGCACTCTCAGGAGCGCCAGTACCGTCTCTCTCGTCGTGGGGTGGTAGCGCGTCTGGACGGCTTCAGCCGATCGGGCCTGGAGCAGTGAGCTGAGGGCCTTCTTCCTCTTTCCCAACCGCTCGTAGCTGCTGGCCATGTCCATGTGGTGGTGCGCCTCGCGATTCTTGGCCCATGCGTGAGGGAAGGCAACCTTCTCGCCTTCTTCTACCGCGGTTCCGAAATTCCCCAGGTCGGCGTGGATCGACACATTGTGGAGTTCGACGTTGGTGCTGTCGAAGATCATGCCGTAGGGGTCGAATCCCGGCGGCAGTCGATCCGCGTACTCACAGGCCGCCTGTACATGGCCGGTAGCGGCGGCGGCAGCTCCGACAGTGCCCTTTCGCGCGTGCAGCACCGCGGCTTTGAGGTGCATGTGCCCCATCATGTAGATGGCTCGGCGCTCTCCACGTACCGCTGATTCTTCGAGCTGCGTCTGCACTCGGCGGACGTCCGCCAGACCAAGGTCGTGCGCGCCGCTGTGCAGAAAGAAGACGCTTCGGCAGGCTGACACCGTTCCGGCCAGGCAAGGGTCACCGGAACGGCTACCGGCTACCTCCAGGCGCTCAAGGGCCGTCATCCCCAGGTCGGTGTACCCGAGTTTCTGGGTGAAGGTGTAGGCGAGACGGTAGGCGGAAGCCAGCAGCCAATAGGCCCGTTCGCGTTTACGGCCCGCCGGGGCCATATGGGCGGCGTGGATCAGTTCCTCGATGATGGCCGGTAGGCGTGAGCCGATCTCCCCTTGCCCCGACAGTCTGAGTTCCTCAAGCTGTGCGACTTCTGCCGACAGGGCGCGAAGGGTGCGTGGCTCAGTCTCCGGGTCAACTACATGAAAGGGATTGGCGATGGCGATCCTCAGTGGCTGGATCAGCTCTTCAAGTTGTTCGCTTCGAAGCTGTCTGATGAATGGCTGGCCCGTCAATTCCGTGGCCGGAACACGCAGCGCGCGGGCCAAGGCCGCCGTCACCGCCGGAGAAGCGGGAAGGTGTCCGGACTCCACTTTTGTCAGCGTGCTATAGGAAACGTGGGCGCGTTGCGCGAGCCCCGATTGTGTGAGTCCTCGCTGCTTTCGAATGGCCTTGATACGTGGGCCGATTCCCTTGGAGCCGAACGATAAGCCAGTACCGTGAGTCATGCTGATCTCCGTTCTGCGGCGACAACAGAACGGTACCCCCGGCCAGTTGTGAAGGAACGGCGAACGGCCCCCGCTCACACGGAGGCCGTTCGCATTACTGAAGGTCTGGATCAGCTCGGGTCGCGGTGGAACAGGGACTTGGACCAGAAGTAGCCCAGGACCGCCAGCGCCACGCACCACACGACCGCCAGCCAGCCGTTGTGGCCGATCTCCGTGCCGAGCAGCAGACCCCGCAGCGTCTCGATCGCCGGGGTGAAGGGCTGGTACTCGGCGATCGGCTGGAACCAGCCCGGCATCGCGTCCACCGGCACGAACGCGCTGGACAGCAGCGGCAGGACCATCAGCGGCATCGCGCTGTTGCTGGCCGCCTCCGCGTTCGGGCTGGACAGGCCCATCCCGACCGCGATCCAGGTGAGCGCGAAGGACACCAGGGCCAGCAGCCCCACCGCGAGCAGCCATTCGACGATCGTGGCGTCGGTGGAGCGGAAGCCGATGGCGACGGCGACCGCGCCGACCAGCAGCACGCTCATCACACACTGGATCACACTGCCGAGGACATGCCCGATGAGGACCGACCCTCGGTGGATCGCCATGGTGCGGAACCGGGCGATGATCCCCTCGGTCATGTCGGTGGCGACGGAGACCGCGCTGCCGATCGTGGTGCCGCCGATGGTGAGGAGCAGGATGCCGGGGACTACATAAGCGAGGTAGTCGGAGCGGTCTACGCCGCCCTCGATTCCGGCGCTCATCACATCGCCGAAGATGTAGACGAAGAGCAGTAGCAGCATCACCGGTGTGAGCAGCAGGTTCAGGGTGAGGGACGGGTAGCGCCGGGCGTGCAGCAGGTTCCGGCGGAGCATCGTGGACGAGTCACGCAGGGCGAGGGACAGGGAGCTGCTCATCGGGCGTTCTCCTTGGAGTGACCGGCGGGGCGGGTCTGGCCGGGGACGGAGGTGGTGGGGGAGGTGCTGGTCAGGGCGAAGAAGACGTCGTCCAGGTCGGGCGTGTGGACGGTGAGTTCGTCCGCCTCGATCCCTACCGAGTCCAGCCAGTCGAGCAGGGAGCGCAGCTCGCGCTGGCTGCCGTCGCTGGGCAGATGCAGGGCGAGTGCCTCGTCGTCCCGGGTGACTTCGCGCAGGGCGGTCGCGGCGGCCCGGTAGGCGGCGGGGTCGGTGAACCGGAGCCGGATATGGCCGCCGGGGATGAGCCGCTTGAGCTGCTCCGCCGTCCCCTCCGCCGCGATCTTGCCGTTGTTGAGCACGGCGATCCGGTCCGCGAGCTGGTCCGCCTCCTCCAGGTACTGGGTGGTGAGGAAGACCGTGACCCCTGTGGTGACGAGCTGCCTGATGATCTGCCACATGTTGTGCCGGGAGCGTGGGTCGAGTCCGGTCGTCGGCTCGTCCAGGAAGATGATCCGGGGGTCGCCGACGAGGGTCATGGCGATGTCGAGGCGGCGCTTCATCCCGCCGGAGTAGGTGGAGGCGGGCTTGCGGGCGGCGTCGGTGAGGTCGAAGCGTTCGAGGAGTTCGGCGGTCACCTGGCGTCCCTCGGTCTTGCCGAGGTGGTGCAGATCGGCCATGAGCAGCATGTTCTCCTCGCCGGTGATCAGCCCGTCTACGGCGGAGAACTGTCCGGTGACGCCGATCGCGGCCCGTACGGACTGAGGTGCCCGGGTCAGGTCGTGACCGGCGACCCGGGCCTCGCCGCCGTCGGCGCGGATCAGGGTGGAGAGGATCTTCACGGCGGTGGTCTTCCCGGCCCCGTTCGGCCCGAGCAGGGCGAAGACGGACCCGGTGGGGATGGTGAGGTCGATCCCGTCGAGGACGGACTTGTCTCCGTAGGACTTGCGGAGCCCGGTGGCGGCGACGGCGAGGGCGCCGGAGTCCGGGTGGGCGGGGGTGGAGCGGGCGGCGGAGGGCATGGCGGTTTCCGTTCCGGAGTGTGGAGGGGGAGGGGGAGGGCGCGGTCAGACCCGGGCGCGGCGGACGTCGATGTTGCCGTGCCGGGTGCGGGCGTGGACCCGTACGGTGTGCTCGGGCTGCTGCGGGGCGTCGGACGCGGCGAGGCCGTTGCGGATCTGGCCGGTCCCGGCGTCGATGTCGAGCCAGGCGGCGGTGCCGTGCCGCACCCCGACGTCGATGGCCCCGTACTGGGTCTGCAACTCCACCGTCCCGGAGGCGACTTCGCCGACCCGCAGGGTGCCGTGGGCGGTGGTGGCGGTGACCGAGGTGGCGGCGCGGGTGATGTCGATGTCTCCGTTGGCGCCCTTGACCCGCAGTTCGCCGGTGACGGCGCCGATGGTGGTGGTGCCGTGGGAGTTGCTCAGGACGGCGGGCCCGTCGACCGTGCCGACCCGCAGACTGCCGGAGCTGGTGCCGATCTCGGCGCCGCCCTCGACATGGTCCACGGCGATCGAGCCGTGCGAGGCGGTGAGCCGGAGCGGGCCGGTGGTGTCGAGCCGGACATCGCCGGAGGAGGTCTTCACCTGGACCTCGCCGAGCCGCCCCTCGCCGAGGACCTGGGTCCAGGCGCCGGTCAGCTCGACGGCCGAACCGGAGGGCAGTTCCACGGAGACGTCCACCACGCCGGTACGGCCGAACAGCCCGCTCTTGGGGGTGCGCAGGGTCAGTACGCCTCCGGCGTAGGTGACTTCGGTCTGCTCGGCGACCCGGACGTCGAGTTCCTTCTTCGGGTCGCGGGGCGTGACGTCCACGACGGTGTCGGCGCGGTCGGTGGCGGTGAACCGGACGGAACCGGCCTCGACGTGGGCGGTGACGGAGATGGCGGCGGGAGTGGCGAAAGAAGGCATGGCGGTGTCGTCCTCTTGGCTTGGTGGGGTGGTGATGGATGGATAGGGGTCGGGCGGGGTCAGAGAGTCCAGCCCTTGAAGCTGTGTCCGATGCTGAGGGGCCGCTCCGGCGCCCGCGGTCCGGCGACCGCGCCGCCGTCGACGGCGGTGGCCGCGGCCCGGACGAGCCAGGCGTTGACCGAGAGCCCTTCGCGCCCGGCGATGTCCTCGATCCGTGTCTTGAGCCGGCCGGGCAGCCGCAGATTGATCCGGGCGGTGGTGGTGTCGTCACCGTCCAGCACCGGCGCGGGCAGTGGCTCTGCGATGGCGCCAGACTCGCCCGCCGGTGGCGTCACAACAAACTCGGGGTCCAGCCCGCGCAGCCGTACCTCCACGGAGCCGGGGGCCAGGTCGCGGGTGATCTCGTCCATGGCGGCGGAGAGCAGATTGAGCATGCTCAGCCGGGTCGCGGACTCCAGAGGAGCGATGAGCCGCTCGACCAGCTCGCGGACATCGTCCCCGTCGGCCTGCGCGGCCACCGCGAGTTCGCGGTGGAGGGTGTCGACGTACGGGGTGAGGTTCATGACGTCATCATGGCACCTCGATGGCGCCATAAGCAACCCCGATTGGCGCCGGTGATGCCGCCAGGGCGGCGCCCAGGTCTCTGAGCTGCGCGAACTCGATAAAAATTGTGGCGGGCGAGGTGGCGCCAAGGGGGGTGGTGGCGTGCGTGGGCGCTGGGCATAGCGGACTATGCGCCTCATTTGGCGCCTGATGCCACTGCGTGGCGCCGCATGTGGCCATGTGGCGCCATGTGGCGCCGTAGCCGGGTTCAGTGGCGGCGCCGGGCGGCGACGGTCATCGCGTGCCCGCCGGGCGGTGCCGTGGGCAGGCGCAAGGCGCCCAGTGGGTGGTGAAGGGGACGAGCCGGGGGTCCGGTTCGTGGGGGACGATCACCGTGGTGCGGGGGGCGGTGACCGTGCCGTCGGGGCGGACGGTGTAGATCTCGATCGTCATCTTCGCCGTGGACGGCGTCATGGCGTGCGTCATGTCGACGCTCCTTGGGGGCGTGGGGGATACCCCGGGAGGTCTCGCCGCCTCGCCGGGGTCCGACGCCCACGACCGTAGGGGCGCCCGCCCGCGGTCGCCGACCGGGATCCGGTCGCCACGCTCAGGCGCTCAACAGGCCCACCTTGCCCGCGAGTTCCGCCGCACGGCGGCGGCGCGGCGCGCGGGGCGACTCCAGGTGCTCCAGCAGGATCGCGCGGGCGTACCCGTTGTAGCGGATCGTCTCCGGCGCGGCCTCGTACGCCTTCTCCAGGGACGCCACCGCCACGTCCGGCTGGTTGTCGAGCTGGTAGCCCCGGGCCTCCTCGATCCGGTGCCGGGCGCGCCGGGGCCGGGACCTGATGGCGGTCCGGTCCGCGCGGGCCGCCTGCCGTACCGACTCGCCGCCCTGGTGGAGTTCGACGGCCACCGTCACCGCGTGCGCGCCGAGCACCGCCCGGCCGAAGCTGGTCACCGGGTGGGCGTACTCGGCGGGCAGCCGCGCGGCCATCCCGCTCGCCCGGTCCCAGTGGCGCCACGCGGTGCCGGACTCCCGGCGGCGGGCGGCGGTGTAGCCCAGCTCGAACTCCAGCGCCCCGGCGACGGCCAGCACCTCGACCGGGGCATCGGGCAGCAGCGGCTCCAGGAAGCGGACCGCCTCGCGGTTGATGGTGTCGGCCGTGTCGTAGTGGCGCGGTCCGCTGTCGCGGTGGGCCTGTGCGAGGAGCCAGGACGCGACACCGACGGCATGCGGGTCCTCGCTCTCCCGGGCGGCGATCATCGCGCGCTCGGCGACCCGCCACAGCAAGGAGGCGTCGGGCTGGTAGGCGAGGAAGAACTGCGCCAGCGCGTAGACCTCCGCCAGCAGCGCCTGCGCGGCCCGCCGTTCGGGCGCCCGGTCCGCCAGCCGGACGACCGTCTGGGCGTCCCGGATCAGCTCCGGCAGCAGCGCGCCGATCGCCTCCCGGTGGTTCCTGGACGCGTGCCGGGTCCGCCACGCGGCCCGCAGCCGGGCGTCGAGACCGGCGGCGGACGGGGGTACGGCCGTGTCGGCGCGGGTGAGCGCGAAGTCGTCGACGGCCGCTTTCACGGCGGCGAGCCGGGGGTGACCCGGGCCGGTGAACAGATCGACGTCCGTCTCCGGACGGCCGGTCAGTTCGGCGAGGTTGCGCACCCGCAGCACCTCCGCGATCCGTATCACCGTCTCCAGCCCGGGAGCCTTCAGCTGACCGTTCTCGATCTTCCGGTAGGTGTGCGGGGACATCCCGAGCAGATCGGCGACCTGCGTCTGCGTCATCCCGCGCCGCTCCCGCAGGAGTTGCGCGCGCTGGCCGAACCTCAGCGGGTCGGCGTACGGGTCCGGAGTAACGTCCTGAGCCATGGGCACGCCCCTTCTGGCGGATTCGTCGGATTCAGGGTAGGGCGAGCGGCGCACTCCGCACGGCCCATCACACACCGGGACCTGACACCTGCCGTATCCACGACGCCCTCCTCACAGGCCGCCCCGAGGAACGCGCCACCCTCCTCGTCCACCGCGACCACCCCAAGGTCCGTGCCCTGTATGCACGCTGGGGCTATCGGCAGGTCGGCGAATGCGTCCCGTTCGCGGGCGCGCCGGTGCTCTGCGCTCTGGTGCTCACTCTGCGTTGACCCCCGTCGGCCACGCTCACCGCCCCCGGTGATGTTCACGTAAACATGTCGCTGAAGTGCAGCAATCAACCGGTCTCGTCCAAGTCCTTGACAGTGTCCCGCCACGCTCGCAAACTTCCCGCAACATCATGTTTACGTAAACATGACATGCCGTCAGCTCTTGTCGTCGGCTCCTTGTGATCCCGACCTCCCGGTCATGCCACCGGTACGCACCGGCCCGCACCGGTACTCACCCGCGCCCGCGCAGCTCCACGACACCCTTGAGGTACACCCCTATGCGCTCGGTACGTCACATCAACCCCACCAGACCCATACGTCCCGTACCCCGCGTCCTTCTCCTCGCCCTCCTTCCGCTCCTCGCCCTGCTCACCGTCACCGCCCCCGCCCAGTCCGCCCCCCGACCCGTCCCCAACGGAGGCCAGTTCACCGATCTCGACGGGGAACCCGTGCACGCGCACGGCGGCGGAGTGATCAAAGTCGGGGCGTACTACTACTGGTTCGGCGAGAACCGCAACGACGACAACACCTTCCGGTACGTCTCCGCCTACCGCTCCACCGACCTCAAGAACTGGGAGTTCCGCAACCACGTCCTCACCCAGGCCACCGACCCCGAACTCGCCGTCGCCAACATCGAGCGCCCCAAGGTGATCTACAACCGCGCCACCCGGCAGTTCGTGATGTGGATGCACAAGGAGAACGGCTCCGACTACGGCGAGGCCCGTGCCGCCGTCGCCGTCTCCGCCACCGTCGACGGCGACTACACCTGGCGCGGCAGCTTCCGCCCGCTCGGCCATATGTCCCGGGACATCACGACCTTCGTCGACACCGACGGCACCGGATACATGATCTCCGCCGCCAACGAGAACGCCGACCTGCACATCTACCGGCTCACCGCCGACTACACCGCCGTCCAGGAACAGGTCCAGCGGCTCTGGCCGGGCGAGTCGCGCGAGGCCCCCGCCCTCTTCAAGCGCGGCAACGTCTACTTCCTGCTCACCTCCGGCGCCTCCGGCTGGGCCCCCAACCAGCAGAAGTACGCCACCGCCAGCAGCGTCACCGGGGCGTGGAGCGGGCTGAGCGACGTCGGTGACTCCACCACCTACCGCAGCCAGACCGCGTACGTCCTGCCCGTGCAGGGGACCCGGGGCACCAGCTACCTCTACATGGGCGACCGCTGGGGCAACTCCATGGGCGCGAACGTCAACGCCTCGCAGTACGTCTGGCTGCCCCTCGCCTTCCCCACCAGCACCACCATGAGCATGAGTTACTCCCCGCGCCTCACCATCGACACCGCCGCCGGGACCATCACCGGCATGGACGGGCCCTGGGAGACCCTCACCGTCCGCAACAGCGGCAGATGCGCGGACGTCGGCGGCTTCGACACCACCGACGGGGCGCAGTTCGTGCAGTGGGGCTGCGGTTCCGGCGTCAACCAGCACTTCTGGCTCCGCGACCTCGGCACCGGACACGTCCAGATCATCGCCCGGCACAGCGGCAAGTGCCTCGACATCGCCGGAGGGTCCACCGCCGACGGCGCCTACGCCGTGCAGAACACCTGCCGCGCGGCCCTCTCCCAGCAGTGGCAGGTCCGCTCCACCTCCGTTCCCGGTCATGTCGAACTCGTCGCCCGGCACAGCGGCAAGTGCCTGGACGTCGTCAACCAGTCGACGGCCGACGGCACCGCCCTCGAACAGTGGACCTGCAACGGGGGCGACAACCAGCGGTGGCGGCGGGCGGTGACGACGCCGTAGACCCAGCTTCCGGCTCCGGTGCCCATCTTCCGGCGCCGGACGCCACCGCCCGTCCGCTCCGGCCCGGCGTCAGCGGGCCGGCGCCGACCCGCCCCTCCCCAGCAGTTCCGCCAGGCCCCGGCGGGTCGCCGCCAGGATCACCCGGTCACCGGACTTGAGGACATACGTGTCCGGCAGATCCCAGACCAGGCCCGACGGGACACCGCCCGTGCCGCCGCCCGTCGGGCCCTGGTCCCCGGCGCGGCGGCGGCCCGCCGCGTCCGTGTCCAGGGCCAGCACCCGCCACGCCCCGGGACGGAACGCGTCCGCGACCGTACGGCCCTCCAACTGCGGCTGGCCGTCCACCTCCAGCGCCGCGAACAGCAGCACCCGCCGCTCCACCGGGATCGCGCCCAGGATCTGCCGGCCCAGCATCGCCGACGCGAAGGCCGGGGCCGCCAGATGCGAGACGCTGCGGCTGCGGGTCAGGGCGTCGGGGTGCGCGGCCCGCAAGGTGCGGTACACGGCGGTGGCGAAGTCGTCGTCGTACAGCCGCAGCACCACCCGCAGCCGGGAGCGGAGCGAGCGGCCGTACAGGACCGCCTCCAGATTGGTGGTGTCCACGCTGGTCAGCGCCAGCAGCGCGGACGCCCGGTGGATCTTCGCCGCCTCCAGGACGCCTTCCTGGGTCACATCGCCGAGCACCACCGGCACCCGCAGCCGCCGGGCCGTCGCCATGCCCCGCGCCTCCGGGTCCGCCTCCACGCACACCACCGGGATGTGCAGCTCGCGCAGCCGGGTCAGCACCCGTGTGCCGATCTTGCCCAGCCCCAGCAGCACCACATGCCCGCTCAGCCCGCGCGGCGGCTTCCGCAGCGCCGACGCGGTACGGAACGTGCCGAGCCCCTCCAGCACCGCCGCCAGCAGCACCGGGAGCATCAGCAGGCCCACCAGTCCGGACAGGAGCTGGAGGACCTGTTCCCCGACCGACGCCCGCACGGCCGGTTCGTTGATCGCGAACAGGTTGAGGAGGGTGATGTAGGTGGCGTGCAGCGGATGGTCGTCCGTCGCCACCATCAGCGCCACGGCCAGGGCCACCACACACGCCGCCAGACCCGCCAGCGTCCAGCGCAGCCGCCGCGAGAAGAGCGACGCCAGCGGTACGCCGGTCCGCGCGGTGGGCAGTTGCGGGCCCGAGTACGACACCTGCTCCAGCACGATCGTCGCCCGCCCGGTCGCCGCCCGCACCGCCGCCGCGTCCGGCAGCAGCCGCGGCCCGTGCTCCCCGCTCTCGTCCGAACTGTCCGCCCCCGCCGGGTCGTTGCTGGTCGAGGAGAGCAGCGCCAGGGTCGCCAGGCCCGGGTCGGCGACCTGGCCCGGGGCGGGCGGATGCCGCTCCACCGCGCGCAGCAGCAGCCCGTCCGTCTGGACCACCTTGCTGGTGCCGGTCAGCGCGGTCGCGGCCAGCGCCGGTGCCGCCGTGTCGGCGTCGGAGAGGACCACCGTCGTGGCGTCCCCGGCGTCCGGACCGTGCGGGCCGCCCGTCCCGTCCGCGCCGGTCGCCAGCGCCGACGCCTGGTCGAGGAGGTCCTCGATGTGCTGGCCGAGGCGGCGGTTGTACAGCCGCAGCACCAGCCGGAGCCGGGGGTTGAGGCGGCGGGCGGTCAGCGCCGCCCGGATGTTGGTCTCGTCGTCGTCGTACACCAGCGCCAGCGCCGTCGCCCGGTCCACGCCCGCCTCCGCGAGCACGGCCTCGGTCGGCTCGCCCGCCTCCACGACCCGCTCCCCGGCGCCGTCCCCGGCCACCACTCCCGCCGCGGTCACCGGGAAACGGCCGCCCACCGCCGCGCCCACCCGGTCCAGCAGCGCCGCCGACGCCGCCCGCGCCCGGCCCACCACCGGCGGCCGTACCCGGGGACCGGTCGGAGGTACGACGAGGGTGACCTGTTCGCCGTAGACCCCGCGGAGTTCGGCGGCCAGGCGGTGCGCAAGACCGTCGTCGCCGCAGACGATCATCGGACCGCCCGACGGTCCCGGGCCCGGCCGCGCCGCCGCCCGTGTCCCCGGCGACGCCCGCGCGCCCGGCGACGGCCGCGCCCCGGGTACCGGCCCCGCTCCCGATCCCGGCCCCGTACTCGATCCGGCTCCTGTCCCCGCGCCCGACCCCGACCCCTGTCCAGGAATGCTCGCCACAACGTCCCAGACTGCCGCAGGGCGAACGCCGGTTCCAGCGGGCACCCCGGCGCGGCAGCAACCCCGCCCCCGTCGGACCTCCGCACCGGCGTTTGACAGCGGCCCGGTCCCCCTTCCATGCTTGTGCTAATTCATTAGTGGAACTATGGAAGAAGCGAAGGTGACGTGGTCGAGTACCGGATCGACCGTGGCAGCGGCGTCCCGGCCTATGTGCAGATCGTCGAGCAGACCGAACGGGCCCTGCGCATGGGCACACTGACGGTCGGCGACAAGCTGCCGACGGCCAAGGAGGTCGTCGCGGCCACCGCCGTCAACCCCAACACCGTGCTGCGGGCCTACCGCGACATGGAGGCGGCCGGGCTGGTGGAGCTGCGCCGCGGCCTCGGCACCTTCGTGACGCGGTCGCTCGCCCGGCCCGGCGCCGAGGACGACTCCCCGCTCCGCGCCGAGCTGGCCGACTGGACCGCCCGCGCCCGCCGCGCCGGACTGGAGCGGGCCGATGTGCTCGCCCTGGTCACGGCGGCACTGGACGCGTACGACGCCGCTCCGCCCGGACCGGCCGACCCATCCGGGTCACCTGGCCCGTCCGCCCCACCGAAACATCCCGCACAACACCAGGAGAACGCATGACCGCGCCCGAAGCGCCCACCGCGCTGCGCGCCACAGGGCTCGGATTCCGCCACCGCCGCCGCGCCCCCTGGACCCTGCGGGACTGTGACTTCACCGTCCCCCGTGGCCGGATCACCGCCCTGGTCGGCCGCAACGGCGTCGGCAAGAGCACCCTGCTGCACCTGGCCGGCGGGCTGCTGCGCCCCGGCGCCGGGGAGATACGGGTACTGGACACCGCGCCCGCCACCACCGCCGCCCGGACCCGGGTCGCCCTGGTCACCCAGGACAAGCCGCTGTACCCGAGGCTCACCGTCGGCGCCACCCTGCGCCTCGGCGCCCGGCTCAACCCGGTGTGGCACCCGGCCGCCGCCGAACGCCTGGTCGCCGAGGGGGACATCCCGCTCACCGCCCGGCTCGGCGAGCTGTCGCCCGGCCGCCGTACCCGGGTCGCCCTCGCCCTCGCGCTCGGCAAGCGCCCCGAACTGCTCCTCCTGGACGAGCCGCTGGCCGACCTGGACCCGGTGGTGCGCGACCAGATCATGGCGGCGCTGATGACCGAGGCCGCCGAGCACGGCACCAGCATCGTGCTCTCCTCCCATGTCCTGCCCGAGCTGGAGCAGACCTGCGACTGGGTGGTGCTGCTCAAGGACGGCCGGGCCGCCCTGTGCGAGGACGCCGACGCGCTGCGCGAGGCGCACGCCCAGGTCACCGGCCGCGCCGACCGCGCCGGTGACCTCGCCGACCACATCGTCGTACGCCGCCGGACGAGCGGGCGGCAGCTCACCGCGCTGATCCGGCGGTGCGGCCCGCTCCTCGACGGCTGGCACCTTGAACGGCCCCGTCTGGAGGACGTCCTGATGGCCCATCTGCACGGCGACGACCCCGGCCGGGTCCCCGGCGCCCCGGCGGAGGTGGCCGCGTGAGCACCACGTCCGTCCCCAGCCGGGCCGCCGTCCGGCGCCACACCGCGCGGGGCGCGCTCTGGCTGGCCTGGCGGCAGGCGCGGGTCCCGGTCGCCGTCGGCGCCGCCGTGCTGCTGGTCGCCGCCGCCGTCGCCGCGTACTCCCGGGCCGGGATGCTCGACGACCTGGCCACCGGCCGGTTCGACCACTGCGGCACCGGCCCCCTGCACTGCTCCCGCCCCGGCGACGGACTCCCGCTGCTGCTGGACATCGCCCCGCTCCAGTACCTGGGGCTGCTGAACATCGCTCTGCCGGTGCTGATCGGCGTCTTCTGGGGCGCCCCGCTGCTCGGCCGCGACCTCGAACTCGGCACCCACCGCATGGTGCTGTCCCAGGGCATCAGCCGCGTCCAGTGGTTCGCCGCCCGCTTCGGACTCGCCGCGGTCTGCGCGGTCGCCGGGTCCGGGCTGCTCGCCACGGTGTTCTCCTGGTGGCGCGAGCCCGCCGCCGACCGCAGCTACGGCCTCTTCTGGTACGAGACCACCGCGCTCAGCGGCTCCGGGCCCCGGGTCGTCGCCGCCGCGCTCTTCGGACTGGCCGTGGGCACCTTCCTCGGCCTGCTCACCCGGCGGGTGCTGGCCGCGATGGGCCTGACCCTGCTGGCCACCGGGCTGACCGTGATCCTGCTCGAACTCGCCCACAAGACCCGGGCGCTGGTCCCCCCGCGCTCGTATCTCAGCGAAGGCATCGCCCCCAAGCCGCCGATGGGCGACAAGTGGTCCACCGGCACCTATGGGCTGATCACCGCCGACGGCCGCCGTGACTCCGTCCTGAACTGTCCTTATGTGTCCGGCCCCGAACTGCGACAGTGCATGACCGGCAAGGGGTATGTCTCGCGCTACTACGAGGCCAATCCGCCCGCCGACTACTGGGCGTTCCAGTGGCTCGACACGGGCGTCCTGGCCGTCGCCGCGCTGCTGCTCACCCTGGCCACACTGCTGCTCCTGCGCCGCCGCACATCCTGACGCCTACGTCTTCCCTCTTCATCGTCCCCATCGCACGGAGGTCACTCAGTCATGCCCGCAGACGCCAAGTCGCCGCAGAAGCTGCGCAGCAATCGCGCCTCGCTCACCCACAAGGCCGGGTACGCGCTGCGCCACCCCGCCAAGGTCGTGCCCTATGTCCGCCGGGCCACCCGGGACGCCTGGCTGCGGGTGAAGCACCCCGACCACGTCGGCTACTACCGGGCCGTGATGGCCTCCGACACCCGCCGCAGCCCCGAGGCCGCCGTGGGCAGCAAGACCCATGACCGGTGGCTGGCCCTGGGGCAGATGCAGTTCGACTATCTCGTCGAGCACGGACTGCGCCCCGGTCACCGGATGCTGGACATCGGCTGCGGCAATCTGCGCGGCGGCTGGCGCTTCATCGACCACCTCGACACCGGGGGCTACTACGGCATCGACATCTCGCCGGACATCCTGGTCGCCGCGAAGCGCACGCTGACCGAGCGCGGGCTCCAGGACAAGCTGCCGCATCTGACCATCACCGGCGATCTGACCCTGGACTTCCTGCCGGACGCGCACTTCGACGTCGTCCACGCGCACAGCGTCTTCTCGCACTCGCCGATCGAGCTGATCGACCAGTGCCTCGCCCATGTCGGGCGGGTGCTGACCCCGGCCGGGTTCTTCGACTTCACCTTCGACCGCACCGAGGGCACCGAGCACCAGGTCCTGCGGGAGGACTTCTACTACCGCACCGAGACCCTGCTGGAGCTGGCCGGGAGCCATGGGCTGCACGCCCGGTTCATGGCGGACTGGGAGACCCGCAGGCACGGCCAGTCGAAGATCCGGGTCAGCCGCTCCCCGCTGCCCTAGTGCCGTCCTAGTCCGTCTCCGCGAGGGTGTGGGCGACGAGCGCGTTGGCGTGCCCGTGGCCCACCCCGTGCTCCTCCTTCAGCAGCTTCACCAGCTCCATGTGCTTGGCCGGCAGCGCGGCCCGGATCAGCTGCTTCCACTCCTCCACGGGGCGGCCGTACTTCTTCTCGATGGCGGGGAAGTAGAAGGCGGGACCCTTGGCGGGGGCGGCGTCGGCCATGACGATGGCTCCTTCATCCGTACGGCGGTGTCTGTCGGGAAGGTAGACGGCCGGGCGTACGAGAAGTCATCGCCGCCCGGCTGTGTGCCGCGTCACACGTTCCGGGCCAGTACCCCGCCCTCCAGCGCCCGCACCACATGGGCCGTGATGCCCGGTGCCGGGAGCGTGCCGAGCTGGGCCGACTCCGCGCCCGCGTACACCAGGGACCACATCACCTGCATGATCCACGCGGCCGACACCCCGCTGTCGAAGACCCCGTCGCGCTGACCGCGCTCGATCAGCTCCAGCACCAGCCGCTCGGTGGCCTCGCCCTCGTCCTCCGCGAGGTCCCTGGTGGCGTCCTCCAGCAGCTGGGTCTCGCCGAACGCGAACAGCATCCGGTCGCCCACCCCGACCACCGAGGTGACCAGACGGCGCATCGCCTCGGCGGGCGGCCCCTGCTCGGGCGCCGCGTCCCGGACCGCCTTGTCGATCAGCTCCAGGGAGTCCAGGACCGCCGCGTGGAGCAGCTGGTCCCGGTCCGGGAAGTAGCGGTGCAGGGTGCTGCGGCCGACATCGGCGGCCTTGGCGATCTCCGCGAGGGTCGCCCGGCGGTCCCGGGCCAGCACCGCGGCGGCGGCGTCGAGGATCGCACGCCGGGTGCGATGGCGTGTACCTGACTCTGCGGCGGACGGCGTGCTCATGTGCCGAATATATCGATGGACACCTCACTGTGGAACTTGCATACTCGAAAATGGGACACTGGAGTCCCAAAAGTAAGAGTTGCCATCCCATGCACGGCCATGCAAGCACATGCAAGCCCATGCGGTCGTGTCGGGAGAGTCCGGAGGGTCTGCTGTGTCGAACCTGGAAACAGGGCCGGAGGCGGGGGCGGGGGCGGGGGCGGGAACGTGGACGGGTGCGGGTACGGGACCGGAGGCCGCCGAGCGGCCGAAGGCGCCGCCCACCGTGCCCCACCTGCGCCTGCTCTGGTCCTTCGTCCGCCCGCACCGCGCCACGCTGATCGTCGGCCTGCTCCTGGGGCTCGCGGTCACCGCGACCTCCCTCGCCACCCCGCTGGCCACCAAGTGGGTGCTCGACGGACTCGCCGACTCCCGCTCGATCGCCCCGGCGGTGATCGCGCTGTCGGTGCTGATCGTGGTCGGCTCCGTGACGCAGTGGGTGCAGTGGATCCTGCTCGGGCGGATGGGGGAGCACGTGGTGCGGGACGCCCGCCGCTCCATGGTCCGCCGGCTGCTCCGGCTGAAGATCGGCGAGCTGGGCGGCCGGTCCAGCGGCGAGCTGGTCACCCGGGTCACCTCGGACACGGTGCTGATGCGCGAGGCCGCCACGTCCAGCCTGACCCAGCTGGTCAACGGCACGATCGGGCTGGTCGGCGCGCTGGTCATGATGGCCTTCCTCGACCTGGTGCTGTTCACCGTCACCTTCGCGAGCCTCGCCGTGGTCGGTGTGCTGGTCGCGCTGCTGATGCCCCGGCTCGCCAAGACCCAGCGCGCCGCCCAGGAGTCGGTGGGGCGGCTGGGCGCGGCGCTCGACGGGGCGCTGCGCGCGATCCGTACGGTGAAGTCGGCGCGCGCCGAGGAGCGTGAGTCGGAGCGGATCGTGGCCGAGGCGGACGCCTCCGCGCGGCACAGCGTCAAGGCGGTGCGGATCGACGCGGCGGTCTGGGCGATCACCATGGCCGGGGTGCAGCTGGCGATCCTGCTGATCCTGGCGGTGGGCGCGTTCCGGGTGGACTCGGGCGCCCTGCCCGTCTCCAGCCTGATCGCCTTCCTCCTGTACGCCTTCCAGTTGCTCGACCCGGCCACGGAACTGGCCCGTGAGTTCTCCCAGCTCCAGTCCGGGGTCGCCGCGGCGGCCCGGATAGCGGAGATCCAGAAGCTGGAGCTGGAGGAGGGCCACACCCGCCCCGCGGTCCCGCGCCCGTCCCGCCCCGCGGCAGCCGCCACTCCCGCGGTCCTCATCTTCGACGACGTCACCGCCCGCTACGCGCCGGACGGCCGCCCGGTCCTCGACGGTGTCTCCTTCGCCGTACCGCGCCATGGGCACACCGCGATCGTCGGCCCGTCCGGCGCGGGCAAGACCACCGCCTTCGCGCTGATGCTGGAGTTCCTGCGCCCGGACACCGGCAGGCTGGTCCTGGACGGCCGCCCGCTCGACGAGTGGCCCGCGTACGAGACCCGACGCCGGATCGCCTATGTCGAGCAGGACACCCCGCTGCTGCCCGGCACCCTCGCCGACAACCTCCGCTATCTGCGCCCCGGCGCCACCGACGCCGAGCTGTGGAGCGCGTTGGACGCGGTCGGGCTGACCGGGCGGGCCGAGGAGCTGCCGGACGGGCTGGACACGGTGCTCGCCGGGGCCACCGTCTCCGGCGGTGAGCGCCAGCGGGTCGCGCTGGCCCGTGCGTTCGTCGCGGACCCGGAGATCCTGCTGCTGGACGAGGCGACGGCCCAGCTGGACGGGTTGACGGAGGCGGCCGTGCAGTCCTTCATCCGGGACCGGGCCGGGCGGGCGGCGGTGGTCACCATCGCCCACCGGCTGTCCACGGTGGTGGAGGCGGACCGGATCGTGGTCCTGGAGAAGGGCCGGGTCCGCGCGACGGGCACGCACACCGAACTCCTGGCCGGAGACACGCTCTACCGGGACATGGTGGCGGCACTGCGGCTGGCCGCGACGGCGGAGGAGCCGGGTACGCCTCTGGCGATCTGACGATCCGTCAGCTACGGTCGGGTCCGCCCCCCACCTGCGAGAGGTGAGCCCATGGACAGCAGTGGTCCCCTGGACACCACCGGCCCCCAGCCCCCCGGAGCGCCCCGCTGGGTGGCCCAGTTCCACGACCCCGCGACGGGCGGCTGGCGGATCGGCGCGGAGTCCCCGTACCGCGCGCCCGTGGCGTACGCGATCGGGGAGATGGCCCAGACGCTGCGCGCCCGCGGCGAGGAGGTCGCCGTCACGCTGTGGGGCCCGGACGCGCCGGACGGCTGGCGCCGCCACGACTCCCCGCTGACCCCGCCCCCGGCGAGCCCGGCGAGCACGGCGGCACCGCGCTCCCAGGGCCCGACCCGCCTCACCGAGCGCATGACCGACCGCCGCCAGCAGGTCCTGCTGGCCGGACTGGGCAAGGCGGGCGTGTACGAGCTGACGGACGGGGACGAGGCGGCGGTGCAGCGGATCGTCGACACCCTGGACGAGACGACGGTCCGCACCTTGGCCCGCTGGCTCGCCCACGGGGGCACGGAGTAGGGGCCGCGTACGGGACGGCGGTCGGCCCGCCGCCCGGTGGGGGATGTGCGTAGGGGGATCTCCGGGTTCCCCGGCCGGACGCTACGGCTCCGGCGACTGGGTCCACCGGGCCCCGGACGTCTTCGCCACCGTCGGCGGTGGCGGTGGTGGCGGTGGTGTCGGCACGGTGATCGCGGGCCGGGAGGGTGCCGGGGGCGATCCCCGGGTGCGGGCCGGGGGTGCCGGGGGCGATCCCCGGGTGCGGGGGCGGTCGAGAGCTGCCCGTCTCGGGCGATCGTCCCTGCCGGGGAGCCCGGCGCGCGGGCGCCGTACGGCTGTCTGCCGGTGCGCGCCGGTGTCTGTCGGTGTCTGTCGGCGTCCGTCGGAAAAGACAGCGCCCGACCGCTGGCGACGGGGGATGCACCAGCGATCGGGCTATGGCCAAGCCTAACAAGGCCGTTGGGGTCGTGGGAGCCGACTGCTCGGGAGTGGCGAGGGTGTGTGACCGGGATCACGTGTACCGGAGGGCGGCCGGAGCCTCCGGACTAGGTCCCGCATGGAGGGTCGTAGGAGAGTCGGGGCAGGTATTCGTCCCATTTCTCCCGGGTCAGTATGAAACGGGTGGCCGCGCAGATCCGGCGCTCGGCCGCCTCCACGTCCAGGTCCCACAGCCGGACCGTGCCCGATCCGCTGGACACCCCGAGCATCCGGCTGTTCGGGCTGAAGGACAGGAAGTTGCCGGTCTTGGCGTTGGGGCTCATCGACTGGCCGATGGAGCGGGGGGCGCCGGGCCGGGACGCGTCCCACAGCCGGACCGTGTCGTCGTTGCCGCCGCTGGCCAGGGTGCGCCCGTCCGTGCTGAAGGTGAGCGACACGATCGCCTCGGTGTGCCCGGTCAGCCCGCCCCCCAGCGCCGCCGCCCGCCCCGGCTCGGCGGTGTTCCACAGCCGTACGGTGGTGTCGTCGCTGCCGCTGGCCAGGGTGCGGCCGTCGGGCCGGAAGGCGAGCGCGTTGATGGCGCCGAGATGCCCGGTGAGCGGGGTGCGGTGGCCGAGCGCGCGGGACGGGTCGGACACGTCCCACAGCCGGATGGTGGTGTCCGCGCTGCCGCTGGCCAGCGTGGTGCCGTCGGGGCTGAAGGCGAGCGCGTTGACATAGCCGGTGTGGCCGGTGAGGGGCGGGCCGAGTGGCCGGGGGTCGGCCGGGTCGGTGATGTTCCACAGCCGGATCGTGCGGTCGTCGTAGGCGGTGGCGAGGGTGGTGCCGTCGGGGCTGAAGGCGAGCGCGTCCGGACCGGCGTACCGGGTGTGCAGGGCGAGCGGTGGGCCGTGCGGGACCGGACGGGCCGGGTCGGTGACGTCCCACAGCTGGACCGCGGCGGGTCCGGCCAGGACGGCGAGAGTGGTGCCGTCGGGCGCGAAGGCCACGGACTTCACCTCACCGTCGTCCGCCGCGTGGAACGGTTCGCTCAGCCGGACCGGCCGGTCCGGGCGCCGGACGTCCCACAGGCGCAGACTCTCGTCGCGGGCGGCGGTGGCCAGCACCCGGCCGTCCGGGCGGAACGCGCCGACCCGGCCCACCATGTCCGCGGCGGGCAGCGACCACAGCCGCACCAGACCGTCACCGGACCCGGTGGCGAGCGTACGGCCGTCCGGGCTGAAGCCCAGCGCGTACATCTCGCCGCTGCCGCCCGCGAGGGGCTCACCGACCTGGGAGGGGTGCGCCGGATTGCTGACGTTCCACAGCGAGGCGGTGCTGTCCGCGCTGGCGACGGCCAGCAGCGAGCCGTCCGGGCTGAACGCGACCGACCAGATGGGCCCGGTGTGCCCGACGACCGGCATCCCGATCGGCGTGGCGTCGGCCGGGTCCGTCACGTCCCAGAGCTGCACGGTGTCGTCGGCGCTGCCGCTGGCCAGGGTCCGGCCGTCGGGGCTGAAGGCGACGGAGTGCACCAGCGCCCGGTGCGCGGTGCGCGCGCTGCCGAGCGCGACCGGCCGGTGCCGGTCGGCCAGGTCCCACAGCCGGACCGCGTGGTCGTCCCCGCCGGAGGCGAGGGTGCGCCCGTCGGGACTGAAGGCGAGGGAGCGGACGGCGGCGGTGTGCCCCGCGAGCGCGGCCAGCGCGACGGGCCGCCGCGGCTGGTCGAGGTCCCACAGCCGGACGAGCCCGTCCTCGGTGGCGGCGGCCAGCGTCCGGCCGTCCGGGCTGAACGCCAGCAGATAGACCGTGCCGTCCCGCTTGGTCCAGGGCGCGCCGAGCGGCCGGGGGTCCGCCGGGTCGGTCAGGTCCCACAGCCGCAGGGAGCCGTCGTCCGAGGCGGTGGCCAGCGTCCGCCCGTCCGGGCTGAACACGGCGGTGGACACCCAGCTGTCATGCCCGGTCAGCGGCTCGCCCAGCGGCTCGGGCCGCGCCCGGTCGGACACGTCCCACAGCCGTACGGTCCGGTCGTACCCGGCGCTGGCGAGGATCCGGCCGTCCGGGCTGAAGCTGGTGAGGTAGACCGCGCCGACATGCCCGGCCAGCGGGGTGGCGAGCGGGGCGTTGACGATCGAGATCAGCCGGTTCCAGGTGTCCTTGTCCTCCGGGCGCAGCCGGTGGGCGACCAGATCGATCTGCGCGGACAGCGACGGATCGGAGTCCCGTACCCGGTCCGCCTCGGCGAGGACCTGCGCGAACACCGCGTCGTCCCGCTCCTGCCAGGCCACCACCGCGGCGCCGACCGCCACCACCACCAGCACCATCAGCGCCGCCACCGCGCCCCGCCCGAGCCAGACGGTACGGCGGCGCAGCCGCACGGACGCGGCCAGGAACTGCACGGCGGCCCGGGTGAGGAAGGCGCCGCCCGCCTCGTCCGCCCAGCCGTGCGCCTGCTCCAGCCGCGACCCCCGGTACAGCAGCGCGGTGTCCCGGCCGCTCGCCTCCCAGGCCCGGCCGTCCTCCTCCAGCCGCTGGCGCAGCAGATTGCCGCCGCGGTCCTCGTCGATCCACTCCCGCAGCCGGGGCCAGGCGTGCAGCAAAGCCTCGTGGGTGATCTCCACGGTCTCCGCGTCCAGGGTCACCAGCCGGGCCCGGACCAGCGCCTCCAGCGACTCCTCCGTCTTGGCCGGGTCGGCGGACTCGGCCGCCAGTTGCCGCCGGGCGCCGCGCCGCCGGGTGGCCGCGGTGTCCTCGCCGACCCGCACCAGCCGCAGCAGCAGCAGCCGGGCCGCGCTCCGGGCGGCCGGGTCGAGCCCGGACCAGGCCCGTTCGGCGGTGGCGGCCACCGCCCCCTGGATACCGCCCGCCGCCCGGTACCCCGCCAGCGTCAGCCGCCCGCCCTTGCGCCGCTGCCAGGTGGCCATCAGCGCGTGCGACAGCAGCGGCAGCACCCCCGCGTCATGCGCTCCGCGCGGTCCGTCGGCGCTCACCTCCCGCACGATCAGCTCCGCGAGCCCCGGCTCCAGCTCCAGCCCCACCGCCTTCGCGGGCCCGGTCACCGCGTCCCGCAGCTCCCCGGCGGTGAGCGGTCCGAGCACCATCGTCCGGTGCTGGAGCGCGTCCGCCAGCTCGGGATGGCGCAGACACCGCTCGTAGAAGTCGGCCCGTATGCCCAGCAGCACCAGCACGGGCGGTCCGCCCCCGGGCGGCGGGGAGGCGGCGGTGTGCAGCATATGGACGAAGGCGCGGCGGACGTCGTCGTCCGCGCAGAGCGTGAAGAGTTCCTCGAACTGATCGACGATGAGGACGGGCGGGGTTCCGGGTGCGCGGGAGGGCGGGGGAGCGGGGAACGGGGCGGAGGTAGCGGTATCGGCCGCAGCGGATGCATCGGCCGTGCCGGATGCGCCGGGTATGCCGGTTATGTCCTCGAGGTCGGGGAGTCGCGGCGGCTCGGCGGTCCCGGCCAGGTGGGCGACTTCCGGTATGTCAGCCATATCCGGCACATGGGGCGGATCGAAGGTGCCGTCACCGAGGAAGGGCCGGAGATCGGGCACCTGCCGGACCAGCTCCCCCAGCGGATCACTCCCCGGTACCAGCCGGATCACGTCCCGCTCCCCGCCGAGGACCCCGCTCTCCAGGGCGGGCAGCAGCCCCGCGTTGAGCAGCGAGGACTTCCCGGCGCCGGACGCGCCGACCAGCATCACGATCCCGCCGTCCCGCTCCGCGCCCCGCAACCGGTCGATCAGCGCGTCGGTGGACCGCCGCCGCCCGAAGAACCAGCCCGCGTCCTCCTGCCGGTAGGAGGCGAGCCCGCGGTAGGGGCAGACGACACCCGGCACGGCGGCGGGCGCTTCCCGCTCTCCGCCGTCCCGCCCCTCGATCGGATCGGCGAGAGCCAGCTCCCAGAGTCGCTGCCACTGGGCGAGGTCGTAGAGCCCGGCGGAGACGGGAGCGGGTCTGGCGCGCCGGGCCGCGGGTATCAGCACCTGGAGCACGGCGGCGAGCGCGGCGAACTGCGCGGGCACGTTCTTCGCCCGCCGCCAGTCGCTGATCCGCTGCGCCGACACCCGGACCGGACGCCCGCGCTCATCGACCCGCTGCAACCGCACGACAGCCTCGGCCACACTCTTCAACGGCGGATTGCCGGCCTCCTTGTAGAGCAGCGCGAGCCGCTCGGCGAAGGCCGTGCGCGCCTGTGAATCGGCCCCCACACCGCCCCCTCCGCAGCCCCGTCCGCTCCCGGACCGTCCGGACCGGAAAACTCACCTTATACGGCTGACCTGCGACGAAGCCGTTCCACAAGCCCCGGAGCCTCCTCCGCGGACGGCCCCGGCTGGCAGGATCACGATGCAACGGCGCACCACGGTGCGTAGCCAGGGCAGGTCACCAGCTCAGCGCTCGGAGAGGCACCTGATGACGCCGCACGTTCTGGGTCAACTTCAGCCGTCGTCACGAGCCCGCACGACGGCCCCCGCGAAGACCCCCTAGAACCTGGCGAATCCACCCCCACCACCCCAACCCCCCATATTCCTCCCGATCCCCCCGCCTCTCTCCCGGACCCCCTTCTCCCTTCAGGGGTCCCCTCAGACGCGTCGCTCGGCACCGGTCTCCACGTGGGGAGGGACCGGTGCCGAGCGACGGGGTACCTCCCGGCGGCCGGCGGTGCGACACACTCCGCACCGCCCGGCGGGAGCGCGGAGCGGATCGGACGGCGGACGTCCTACGCCCGCCGCGACAGGTCGGCCACCAGCACATCGAGGGTCGCCTCCTCGTGGAGGGCGACGCCGAGTGCGGTCATCGCGGGGGCGAGATCCGCGTCCCAGTCCGCGTCGACCGGCGGGCCGTCGAGCGCCAGCCGAGGGACGCCCTCGGTCCGGCCGCGCGCCACGAGGTGCTCGTAGTCCGCCGTGCCCATCCGCCACGGCAGGGCCGCGTACCGGCGGATGACACGGTTGGCCAGGGCGATCCCCGGCCAGTCGAAGTCGCCGTGGTACGCGAAGCGGCACCCCGTGGCGGCGAGGGCGTCGAGCAGGGTGAGCACCACCGTGGCGGCGCTGCCGGAGGTGCACACCAGGGGCCGGACGCAGGACGCGTCCGCCGCGGCCTCCACCACACGGGGATTCTCACAGAGGTGGATCAGCGTCCCGGCGGGCAGCCGCAGCGGGAGATCACGCAGGTCGCGGGCGGTGAGGTGGGCCTCGGCGTGATGGTCGGCGCGGTCCCGCAGGGCCCGCTCCCGCCAGCCCTCGCCGTCCGGGCGCAGCCCGTAGGTCAGCACCGTGCTGGAGACGTCGTCCGGGGTGACCGAGACCAGCCGCCACAGCGCGCGCCGGCCGGCCGCGTCGTCGGGGAAGGCGGTGTCGTGGGCGAGGGCGACCCCGCGTTGGACGAGCCGGGCGAGCCAGGTCCCGTCGTCCAGGCCGTGCGCGGAGCCGGTCGCCAGGGCGGCGAGTTCGCCGCGGCCGACCGCGGTACCGCCCCGCTCGGGGCCCAGGAGCGTGGTGAGGACCTGGACCGCCTGTCCGCAGGTCCGTACCGCCGTCTCGGGTGTCACTCCGCGCGGGACGCCGGCCCGGCGCGCGAGGTCGTACCACCGGTGGGGCCATTCCTGGTCGGCGAGCGGGGAGGCGTCCAGGGACGCGGCGAGGGACGACCACACCTGCTCCCGCCGGGCCGCCACGTCCGCGCGGGCGGCCCGGCGGTCGGTGAGCGGCGGGCCGAGTTCCTCCAGGGTCTGCCGCAGGCCGAGTCCGGCGGCCGAGGCGCGCAGCCGGGCGTCGAGCAGATCGAGGCGTACGGTCACGGCCGTCCCGGTGAGGGGCTTGCCCAGCAGGAGCGAGAGGTCGGTGCGTTCCCGGGCGTTCATCGCGGTCAGCCGGAGCGAACCCGTGGCCTGGACGCCGTTGCCCTCCAGGCGTCTGCGTACCCCGTCCCACAGCCGGGCGAGTCCGGGGCCCGTCAGCCAGTCGCGGGTCGCGGACGGCAGCCGCCCGCTCATACGGACACCAGGCGCCGGTGCCGGCCGTTCCAGGTGTAGTGCAGGGTGGCCACCCCGCGCACATGGGGATCGCGCAGGCACTCGTAGATGTGCAGGGACGGGACCTCGGGCCAGTTGCCCATGAGCCGCTCGCTGGTGAGGACGAAGTCGAGATCGAGGTCGACGAGGAAGCGGCCCAGCCGGCTGTGGGTGGGCTCGTCGACCTTGGCGAAGGCGTCGTCCAGGAGGATCAGCCGCGGCGCGTGCGGGGCCGACTCGGCGAGACCGGTGAAGTGGGCGGCTGCCGCGGCGAAGAGCACGAGGTAGGAGAGCACCCGCTGTTCGCCCTGGCTGAGACCGGTCCGGCCGGTCAGCCTGCGGCGGCGGCCGGGCGCCGCGTCCTCGACCACGAAGGTGTGGAAGCGGAACCAGTCGCGGTAGTCGAGGGCGGTCCGCAGATGCGCCGCGTACCCGGCCGACGGATCGGCCCGGCGGGCGTCCTCGATCCGGCGCTGCAACACCTCGCGGAGCTGCTCGGTCTGCTCGCGGGTCCGAAGGCTCGACGCACCGCGCAGCAGCTCGACGGCCGCCCGCACATCGGCGTCGACGTCCTCGTCCAGCTTCCACAGCAGCTCGACACCGAGTCCGTGCGAGGTGCGTACGGTCCTCAGGATGCCGTTGAGGGCGGCGACGAGCTGCGCCGCGGCGATGACCTGGGCCGAGAGATGGTCGCCGAGTTCACCGGTCAGGAACCGCTGGAACACCTCGCGCTCGCGTTCGGTGAGCCGTCCCCGCGCCTGCTCGGCCTGGGCCGCGATCCGCTCGCCGACGGCCGCCACGTCATGGGACCCGTGGTCGTCGACCAGCCGGCACACCTTGATCCCGTCGCGTTCCTCCAACTGCGCGTCGAACCCGCCGGCCAGGTGGTCGCGCAGCTCGGTGTGCCGGTTGAGCAGGGCGCTGTCCGACACCTCGCTCTTCGGGCGGCCGAGGGCTTCCCGTACGGCGTCGGCGAGGGCGCGCAGGGCGCGCAGCCTGCTGCGGACGTCCGCGCCGGGATCGTCCGACAGGGCGGCGGGCAGCGCGGACCGGTCGAGCCCGGCGCCGCGCGTCACCTCCGGCCTGCCCAGCGCGGCACGCAGCGCGCCGCCGGTGTCGATGACCGCCGTCTCCTGGTCCGCCAGGTCCCCGCGCAGCCGCTTCTCGTCCTCCTCCGCGCGCACCCGCCGGTCGTGCAGTTCGTCGCGGGCGCGCCCGGCGCCGGGGAGGGCGTGGACGGCGTGCGCGATGCGTTCCTTGGCCGTCTGCTCGCGGGCGAGGATCTCCTCCTCGGACGACCCGATGGCCTCCTCGCGGATACGCAGGTCCTGCTCGGCGGTGCGCAGCCCGGTGAGGCGGTGCCGGTAGCCCTCGTCGGCGGTCAGCCGGTCCTCCCGGGCGCGCCGGTACCGGTCGGCGTCGGCCTCGTTCGCCCCGAGCCGCTCGCCGGTGCCGGCGACGGCCCTGCGCAACTGCCCGATTCCGCTCAGCAGGGCGGCCAGCGCGGTGCGTACACGGTCCAGGGCGGCGGGATCGCCGGGCAGGTCGTGGGCGGTCGCGGTGGCGTCCGCCTCGGTCCGCGCCGACACCGCGAGCGCGCGCGCCTCCTCGGCCAGCCGCGCCGCCCGGGTCGTCCTGGCGGTCACATCACGCAGGTTCCGCTCGGCCGACCCGGTCCTGCCCCACACGTCCACGAGATCCCGTGTCCCGGGGAAGTCCCGTTCCGCGAGGGTGAGCGCCCGGCGCAGCGCGTCGGCCGCGCCGAGCGCCGTACGGACGTCGGCCAGCCGCCGCCGCGTCCCCGTGATCCGCTCCTCCAGCTCGGCGAGGACCCGCCGCCGCGTCTCGGCGCGTACGGCGGCCCCCACGTACTCGGCGTCGTCCTTGGTGTGACGGCCGCTGAGCGCGCCCAGCCGCCAACTGCCGTCGTGGAAGACCGCGCTGGACGCGGAGGTGTCCCGCGCCGGTGCGAGTGCGATGGCCGCCAGCAGCCGCCCCACCTGCTCCGGCGTGACACCGCAGGCCGGTTCCGGGACCGGGCGCAGCGCCGCGCCGAGATCCGGTCCGTCCGACACCGGTACGGGAGCGGGCCGGAGCAGGGTGTCCCTGGTGTCCGGGTCGAGCAGGACACCGTCCGCGCCCACCCACGCGTCCAGGACGCCGCTGGCCTCCAGGGCTCCTTCCAGCCCGGCCCGGTCGGCCGGAGCCAGCCCGTCCGCGAAGTCCACCAGCCGGTAGAAGGGCGCTCCACTGCCCGGCGCCCGCGCGGCGACCCGATGGCGCGGGGCGACCGGCTCAGGATCGGTACGCCGCTCCCAGTCCCGCTTCCGCTCCGCCAGGCCGTCGAGTTCCTCGCCGAGCCGACCCGCGTCGAGCGCCAGGGCGTCCCGGCGTCCGGTGAGTTCCTCGCCGTACGGCTCCAGCGCGGCCAGCGCGGTCCGCCGCGCCTCGCGGTCGATGTCCGGCGGCAGCGTACGGTCCGCGAACGGCGCGTCGGCGGAGGTCTCGCAGCCGACGCAGGCGTCGACGGCGTCCAGCGGCGGGCAGTCGAGCCCCAGCGCGGTCCGTGTGCGCGCCCCCCACGCGGCGACCTCGTCCGCGTACGCGCGGCTCGCCTCGACGGTCTTCTCACGGTCGGCGTCGAGACGGGCGGCGGCGTCCTCCGCCTCGCCCTCCAGCCGTTCCCGCTCCTCCTCGGCCCGAGCCGCCCCGCCCCGGGCCTCGTCCGCCCGTGCGACCAGTCGGGTCACCTCCTGGACCATCCGGGCCCGGTTCCTCGCGACCCCCTCGGCGTCCTCCAGCCCGCTCTGCCAGGACCGCAGCCCGTCCCGCGCTGTGTCCGTGTCCACCCGGTCCACCGGCCGATGCCGTACGGGGTGCGTCTGGCCGTCCGGAGTCGTCAGCTCCGTCTCGGTGGCCGGGGCGAGAGCCGTGCGCGGGAGCGCCACCGCCGCGCCGAGATGGCCGGTGGGCAGCCCGGCACGCTCGGCCTGTGCCAGCAGTTCGCGGTGCTCGGTCCCCAGCTCGGCCAGCCGGCTTCCGAGGTGGGCGACCCCGTCGGCCAGCCGCTCGGCCGCGCTCTCCTCCCCGCCGTGCGCGTTCCGCAGCGTGGTGAACGCGGCCACCGCGGCGGTGTGCAGCGCCTCCACCGTGCTGCGGCGCTCCGACAGTTCGCGCAGGCTGCGGTAGGCGTGACTGGCGTGCAGGGCGGCCAGGTCGGTCCGGGCGGCCAGCTCCTGGGCGCGGAGGGTCTCCAGGCCGCCCGCCGCCTCCGCCTCCCGCGCGCGCAGGTCGCCCGTGCGGTGCGCGGCGTCCCCGGCCGCCCGGCGCCGCTGGGCGAGGACGCCCAGCTCATGGCCCACGTCCTCGGTGGCGGCGCGCAGGACTCCGGCCAGATAGCCGCGGTAGCTGGTGAGGAAGGTGCGCAGGGCGGTGTCGGTCCGTTCCAGCCGGCCCAGCTCGTCCCGTACCGCGTCGAGGTCGTGGAGGTTGCGCGCCACCTTCTCGACCACGTCCTCGTCGAGCCCCGGCAGGGTCTCGCCGAGCAGGGCGGCCAGGCCCCCGTGTTCGATACGGTCGCCGACCGTCGGGCGCCGCAGCCGGTGCAGGAGCTGGGTGAGATTGCGGTAGCGCGTCGGGTCGGTGATGCCGAACAGGTCCCGGGCCACCCGGGAGCGGTGCTGGACCGGGCGGTCGGACACGTTGTCGGGGCCGACGATCTCCTTGAGCCGGTCGACCGGCAGCGGCTTGCCGGCCTCGATCAGACGCAGCTCCGCACCGATCCGCAGCGGGGTGACGAAGAACGTCGCCAGCGCCTTCTGCGTCGACTTCGAGGCGCGGACGGCGGCACCGATCGTCAGACGGCGGTCCTCGGCGCCGTCCGCCGTGCTCAGGAACTCCACCCACAGATATCCGAGGCGGTTGGTCTGCTCGTACCCGTCCAGCATCAGCCAGGCGAGCGTGGTGCGGCCGGTACCGGTCGCGTCCAGCGCCCGGGAGTCGCCGTCCAGCAGATACGGCAGCAGCATCTCCAGAGCCTTGGACTTGCCCGCGCCGTTCTTGCCGCGCAGCAGCAGCCGTCCGTCGCCGAAGGAGAACTCCTGGGCGTCGTACTGCCAGACGTTCTGGATGCCCGCCCGGTGCAGCCGGAAGCGGGCGCCGGTGGGCGTCGCGGGGCCGGTGGGCGTCGCGGGACCAGTGGGCGTCGCGGGACTGCTGGGCGTCGCAGGACTGCTGGTCGTCGTGGGACCGGTGGGCGTCGCGGGGCCGCTGGTCGTCGCGGGGCCGGAACGCGGCAGCGGGACGAGCCTATGGGCGTCGGCGGTCACAGCGGCAACTCCTCCTGGACGTCAGGACCTCTTCCGGCGGCGGTGGCCGGGCGCACGGTGACTTGGGTGGCGTAACGGGCCGCCGCGGCGAGCAGCACCCAGCCGTCGCCGCCGGGCCGCGCGTCCTGGACATCGGTCACCGTGCGCCCTTCCGGCGCCTCCTCGGCGTACCCCTCGGGCACCCCCGCCCCCTCGGCGCGCAGCGGCCCGGCGCGGGCCACCAACCGCATCCGGACCAGCAGATCCAGTACGGCCTCGCGCAGCGCGGGCGGGTCCTCCACATACCCGCGCTGCCAGTTGCTGCGCTGCCCGTACGCGGCGATCAGCTCGGCCAGCACCTCGTCCACCAGGCCGTCCGGCACCGCCACCCCGACGACCAGCGTCCCGCCGGTCGACGGATGCCCCGGCTCCCGTGGCCGGAGCCGTTCCACCAGCCGTTCCGCCAGCAGCAGCGCCGCCTGGGCGACGGTCCCGGTGCCGGGCAGATGCAGATCCGTCAGCTCCTCGTCCGGATCGATCAGCGCCACCCCCTCCGCCCGGATCTCCATCTCCAGGCCCAGGAGTTCGGAGAAGGCCTGGGCCTCGCGGCGCTGCCGGGTGCGCAGCCAGTCCCGCTCGGCGTCGGTCAGCTCGTCGAGATGGACGACCGGGGTCTCGACCAGCATCCGGCGCACATAGGTGCGCGGCCCGCCGAACCCCGGGTCCGCCGCCCTGCGGACCAGGTCGGCGCCGTCCCGTGCCTGGGCGAGCGGACCGGCGACCACCACGCGGGCCAGCTCCCGGTCCACCGTGATCAGGGCTTCGCCGCCCGCCTCCTGCGCCATGGCCGCCACCTGCCCCTCGGTCTCGATGAGCACACCCCAGTCGACCAGCCGGCGCAGCGCCGCGACCAGGGTCCGCTTCCCCGCCGCCCGGCCCGACTCCTCCAGCTCGATCCCCGCGTCGGCCGCGGCGGCCCTGATGTCGGCCACCAACTGCGACAGCAGCAGCTGCTCGGGCGCGGTCACCAGCACGGACAGGGCCAGCGCGAGACAGGCGTAGGTGTGCGGGGTGAAGGGCGTGCCGGTGGAGCGCTCCAGCCGGTGCCCCGAGCCCGCCCCCAGCCCCGCCTTGAACAGCCGGGCATAGGAGCTGTCGACCAGCAGCCGGTAGCCGAGCACCTGCTGGAACCGTCGGCCCAGCCAGTCGGCGTGCCTGCGGATCAGCGGGAACAGATCGGCATGGGGGCCGTCCGACGCGATCAGCGGATGCGCGAGCAGCAGCCGGGCGGCGGTACGGCGTTCGGCGGCCAGGGCCACGTCGTGCGTCGAGGGAAGGCTCATGACACGCTCGCCTCGACCACGCCGTCGACGGTGTCGGCGTTGCCGGTGTCGGCACTGGCGATACGACCGATCTCGATCTCCAGGTCGTCCAGCAGCAGTTCGCCGTCGGCCGAGTACAGCACCGTCCGGATGCCCACGGTCCGGCGCACGGTGAGCCGGATGCCCAGCTCGGCGTCCTCGCTGTGCGCCGAGCCCAGCTCGAAACCGTCCGTACCGGCCCGCCTGGTGAGCTGGGCGTGTCCGAGCGCCGTGGCCAGCAGTTCGAGCAGCAGACCGAGTGCGGCCGAAGTGAGCCGCACCTGCGCGAACCGGCCGGACGCGCCGCGCAGTTCGTCCGCCGCCGCCGCTCGGGCCGCCGCCCGCCGACGCGCGGTCTCCCGTAGCCGCCGCTTCTGCGCGGAGTGGTCCTCCACCGCGGACGCCCGCCCCCGCTGGGCGCGGCTGCCCCGCTCCCGCAATGCCACCGGCACCTCGACCACAGGACCGGTCCACCAACTGGTGTAGGCGGGCACCACCTCATCGGTGGCCGGAGGTATCCCCAGATGGCGGGCGCCGTAGAGCCCGAAGGCGGCGACGGCGATGTCATGCGCGTCCTGCGGCGCCGCCTGTTCGAACCACCGGGCCAGCCGCAGCAGATCCTTGCGCCGGGACATCTCCCCGGTGGCCGACCGCAGCATCCGCTTGGCGTTGGCGAGCAGCGACTGCAACGCGCGCAGGGTGGCGTCCCGCAACTGGTCGACCTGGCTGCCCTGTCCACCGGTGTCACTGAACCACCCGCGCAGCCCCTCCCAGTCCGCGAACTCCCGCCCCCGACTGCGCTGAACCCGGACCTCGCCCTGCGCCGAGAGCCCACCGAGCCCACCGAGCCCACTGAGCCCTTGGGTATGGGCGTCCACCCGCTCCAGCAGCGCGGGGAGGTGCGGCCACAGGATGTCCAGCGCCGCCGCGATCCGGGGCGCGCGGAACGCCACATCCTCCGTGATCGCCTCGACGTAGTCCAGGAGCAGCTCCTTGAACCCCTGGTACTCGGCGCCGTCCAGGTCGTACCGGGACAGCACCTGCCCGAGGTAGGCGTAGAAGTCGCGTACGGAGTCGGCGAACTCACCGAACTGCACGAAGACCGTACTGATCCGCTCCAGCCCGTCCTGCGCCTCGACACCGCCGGGCGCGGCCACCAGCCCGGCCAGCTCCCTGAGCCCCCGCTCGACCAGCGCGAGCAACTCGTTGCTCACCTCACGGGCGGCATCGGCCTCGGCCAGGACCCCGTCGGCGTCCCGCTGGACGCGCTCCCCCAGCTTCGACAGCTGGTAGCGCGCCCGGGAACGCTGGTACTCACTGATGCTCGACGCGTTCACCGTATGACTGCTGCGCAGCAGATTCCCCCACCGCACCAACTGCTCCAGCCGCACCGTGAGCGTCTCGGCATCGAGCCCCGCACCGGAACCGCCGCCCTGGCGCAGCGTCCTCAGCAGATCCGGAACGGCGAGATCCGCGAGCAGCGTCCCGCAGAACACCCGCATGATCGCGACGTACTCCAGCCGCTCGGGCGCACTGAGACAGCTGTACACATCCAGCCGCCGCCGCGCCTCCTCATCATCACCCTGAGCCGCACGGGATGGGGATGCCTGCATGAGCGTGAGGTTACGCGGGGTGGGCGGAGGGTGGTGGGGGGTGGCCGAAAATGGGGTGGGTGGGTACGGGGTGGTGATGCTTCCGGTGACAGCGGCGTACGGGGTGGGGCGCGTGCCGGACCTGTCCTGAAGTGATCCCTCACCTGCTGTGCGGGGCGCCTGCGAGTTCCGTGCCGGTGACTGCGAGGCGGGTTGGGCCGGGCGCGGTGGGAACTCGATGCGGCCGAGGATGGGCGTCTCGTCCCTCCAACGCCGATCGAGGTGACCTGGCGGAGGCGACTCCAGACCACGGACTCGGCCGCCGCCGTGTCGCCGAAGCACGGGCCTGGGCGAGATGGGGCTGCGGGCCGGCCGGCCGACCGTCCGCGAGCCGTCCGGTCCGCGGGGGTGGGCTCACGCCGGGACATGCCGATCGCCGCCGGGGAGCCGCCGGACGACCGCTCCCCGAAGCCGGCCCCAAATGGCTCCCCCCAGAACAGACCCGCAACGCGGATCAGGCCCGACGCTGATCTCTCAGCACGGGGCCTGACCTGGTGTTTCAGCTGTCGGGGTGGCGGGATTTGAACCCACGACTTCTTCGTCCCGAATGAGGTTCGGGTGGAGTCGGGGTCAGGTAGTTCGGTGTTTTACCTGATCATGGTGCTGGCGTCGGGCGGTCTCAGATGGCCTGGAAAGGGATTTGGGAGTGGATCGGCTCCCAGATGGCTCCCAAGAACTGGCGTACCAGCTGGGGCAGGCCAGGTCGGCCTGCCTCACCAAGTGACCCAAAGCGCTGGAGCGGCCCTTCTCCGCGTCCAGTGGCAAGGCGGCGGGCTTGGCGAGGGCAGGCATGGGGAGCAAGCTCCGCGCCGGATCATGGCGCGGGTCAGAGCTCACCCCGCTGTTCGTCTGTCTCGTACAACCTCCAAGCCGGCCATCGAATGGCTTCGATTTC
Organism: Streptomyces sp. NPDC048290; assembly: GCF_040652095.1. Taxonomy (NCBI): domain Bacteria; kingdom Bacillati; phylum Actinomycetota; class Actinomycetes; order Kitasatosporales; family Streptomycetaceae; genus Streptomyces; species Streptomyces sp. NPDC048290. The sequence continues at coordinate 20,539 of NZ_JBEZLM010000033.1, read as the reverse complement.
TCCGTGGTCGCTGCCCAGCAAGTTCCGCCGGTGCAGCATGAGCCGAAGGTGGCGGGCCGCGTCGGAGCCCTCTTCGACTCCCCTGTCGAGTAGTACAGCTCTAGGTGCAGTGGCGTCGATGCCTCCCACCAGAGCGTCCGCCGGATGCCCGTTGACTGTCTCGCCCAGCGTGACGGTGGCTTCCTTCGTGCGGGAGAGGGCCTGATACAGGCGTTTGAGCAGGACGTCCTCGTCTCCGCCACCCGGCGGTACGCCATTCCGCTCCGCAGCCTCCAGCAGCGCGGCGCCCACGCCTCCTCGCTGGCGCCAGAGTTTTTTGTCCCCCACCACGATGAGGTGACTGCGTGCTCGGGTGATGGCGACGTTCCACAGGTTCAGCTGCCCGCTGACCCACTCGACGGCGCCCGTATGCATGCCTTCACCAGCGACGAGGGAGAACACCATGACATCGCGTTCGCCCCCCTGGAAGGTATGCACTGTACCGATGCGCAAGCGCTCCTCGTCGTACGGTCGCAATCGCTTGCGCAGCGCTTCAGCCTGCGCTGTGAAGGGAGTGACAACGCCGACGGTGGCCTCGGGCGGCAACTGGTCCAACAGATAGGTGACGCTGGCGAGCACTTTGTGGATCTCGTCATCGTTGGCCCAGGAGCCACCGAACGGAGGGCGGGCGGCCCGCCCGGTCACATCCGTCCAGACGACGGAGGGGCGGCGCGCCAGAGCGGGACGGCCACGGGTATCGGTGAGAACGGTCAGCCCACCGTCGTAGAAGAATTCGTTGGAGATCCCGGCGATGTGCGGATGACAGCGGAAGTGCTCGTCGAGAAGCAGTGTGCCGCCTGCGGCCTGCTCGGCCGCGTGGAAGGCGGAGTGGCGCCGGTAGGCGAGGTGGTGCTTCTCCAGCCAGTCGGACCGCAGCCCGTTCCCGCGCCGGATGAGAGCCTCACGGGGCGGGCTGGTCTGCGTGATGTGCGTGAGCTGCATGGGGTCGCCGATGACCAGGGCACGCCGCGCGCGGAACAACAACGGCAGGATGTGTGGGATGGCGCACTGGCTGGCCTCATCGATGACGACGAGATCGAACAAGGCCGGGTCCGGAGGAAAACGCCGGGCGGAGAGGCTGGTGACTGCCCATCCGGCCACTGCGGGCGCGTCCGTCGATGTTCCCGGGCGGCCGAGAACCCTTCCCAACTGCGGCCAGTCGCCGCGTTTGCCGTCCCGAGCCGTCAACAGATCCAGAATACGGCGGCGTCCGGCCCAGGCGACGGCTTGGACCGTGGTGGCGAGGAGCGTGCGTGAAGCGTCCTGGACAGTGCTTTCCGCATCGCGCAGGGTACGCGTGAGCGCTGTGTCGTCAACGGTAGCTGCATGCTCGCGCCCGTCACGCCACACCGCCTCGGCCGCGGCGAAGCCGGCCAGCGCGAGGCACCCCGCGGCGGGATCACCGGCGTACCTCTCCAGACCGGCCTTGCGCAGGAAACGGGTTCGGCGCCACGACCCCAGGAAACGCGCATGGGTGAGGCGACGTGCCTTGGCCTCCAGTTCCTTCGGCCGGGGCGGGCCACCGAGCAGGGCCTGGAGCTCAGTGACCGTGATCCCGAGCTTTTCCGCGTGGTGGGCGCGGGATTCGCCTGCTTGGCGAAGCCGTAGCTCGGTCTCCGCGGTGTGGGCCAGAAGCTGCCGTACTTCTGCCAGACGGTCGGTGGCCAGTGTGGTTGCGATGGATGCCGTGGTCACGGTGGTGGACGGCTCCGGGCCGGTACGCAGCGCGTGCAGCGCGGCGGCCTCGTGCTCCGCGTTGCTCTTGCCGTTCTTCCGTGCTGAGCCGGTGCGCACGACACTGCCGGGCACCAGCTTGTCGCAGCGGCGCCAGACCTCGTCCACGGCATCGTTGTTGGTGGATGCGACCAGTACGGTCTGACCTGCCGCGATCGCCGTGGCCACGAGATTGGCGACCAACTGGCTCTTGCCGGTGCCGGGCGGCCCCGTGGCCACGGTGAGACGGCGGGTCATGGCGGACCGGAGAACCGCCGTCTGGGCCTCGTTGCAGGGCAGCGGCGTCACGAGGCGTACCGATTCGGGGTCTGAGTGGGCGAGGGACCGGGCGCGCTGCGAGGTGTCGGGCGAGAGGACTCCGAGGGCGGTCCTTCCAATCCGGTCCGTCTTTCTGGAGATGTCGGCGAAGTCGTTGAGAAGCCCCTTCGTGAAGCCTGTCTGGGGGCGTGCCGCGAACAGGACCGCGGTGTTGCGGGCCCCGTGGCCGGGCGTGCGGACGTCGATGCGGTCGGCGAGCCGGTCGGGACTGAGCTCCTGCACGCACGGCAGCTCGAACTCCTGCGTGAGGAGGTTGCGCACCTCCACCGCCATACGATCGTGCTGTCCTCGATGCCAGGACGGCTGAAACGTGTCGATGAGCTGGTTGGCCTCCTCCTCGCCCAGCCAGTCGTGCGCCAGCTGAGGATGCGGCTGGACCGGGCCGTACGGCTTCAGCCGCAGCTCGCCCTCGTCCTGGATGATCTCGACCCGGCGTACCAGCAGGGGCGCGAACTTCGGCTGCCGCCAGGGGCGTCCGCTGCGAGGCCCGGTGAGGACCACGGCCGGGTAGCCCGCCCAGAGCTCGGCATCCTCCTCTGCCGCTGAGTCCACCAGCAGGGCTGCTTCCTCGGGGAGCGCGATGCAGCCGTCGTCATCGACGTCGCCAGAGATGAACCTCTCCGTGCCTTCCAGGCACACGTACGACGTGCCCTGATGGCTCACCTCCATCAGAGGTGTCTCGGCGCTCTCGGCCAGGACGCACTCGCGGTAGTAGTCCAGCAGGTTGGCCCAGGCGGGCTGGGCGTGAGCGGATTTAGTGGCGTGCGGTTGTGCCGCTTCTCCGGCGGCAGCCCGGGGCCGAGAGCTCAGAGGGTCGAGGATGGGGGCCCGGCCGAAGGGGCTGTCCGCGATGACGATGCGGTCGTCGACGCCCAGCGCGGAGTGCACCGGCACCTGACGTCCGCCGTCCTGGGCGCGCATGCGCCGGTTGACGTAGTGGAACAGGTCGCTGACCGTTATCGCTTGGCCGCCGTCCTTGCTGACCTTCCCTGTGCGCAGCGCCTCGATGATCTCGCCGGTGAACGCCGACGGCTTCACGTCATCGCTGCCGCCCGCGTCCGCATACGAATCCTCTCCGGCCCGCGAGGACGACAGGACGTACACGCCCCTGCTGGTCAGCGGGGGCGGCTCGCCGGACTTGGACACAGAGCTCTCGGGACGTCGGTCCGATGTGCGCAGCCCCACGGCGAACCCGCCGCTGCGGCAGCAGTCGATCACCACGATCTTCTGCGGGGCCACGCACTCTTCCAGCGCGTCGTTGAGGAACCCTGCACTGACACCGGTCGAGGCCACCCGGTCATAGTCGGTGTCTTTGGCAACGAAGTGGAACTCGCCGCCGTCGCGTACGGTGCGCACACCATGCCCGGAGACATACACGAGCGCGAGTTCGTCCTCGTCGCGCTCCTGAAGGAACTCGCCGATGGCCGCCCGCATGTCGTCGGCGGTGAGATCGGATTCAGTCTGGACGGAGACGAAGTTGCCGATGCTGCGATGCTTCAGGACCTGGGTGAGCCCCCATACATCCGCCCGCACGGAAGCCAGCGGCGAGAAGCGGCCGTCGTCGTAGTGCTCGTTGCCGATCAGGAGAGCCCGGCGCTTGTGGAAGCGGGTCACGCCGCGCCGTCATTCGGTTCGGGACCGTCGCCGTCGGCGACCCGGTCCTGGAATTCGCGGACCATGCGTTCCTGCGCGGCGTCCGGCCGTCCGGTGATCTCGATGGAATCGTCCCCGACGGTGACTACTACCTTGCGGTGGCGCTCCTTGGCGCACCACTCCTTGACCAGGGTGATCAGGACCTGGGACGCCGGACGGGCGACGGCGGCGGTGGTGGCGGCCCAGAGAGCCACCTCACCGACGCCGGCACCCTTGCGGCCCGGTTCGGTGGGTCCGTCGGCGTCATGGAAGCCGACGATGAGATCGTCCGTCCTGTGCAGGGTGTCGTGCAGATCCCGGGTGAGACGCTCCTGCCGGAGTGTGTCACCGCCTGTGGGCACGGTGAGTGTCCACGACGTTCCCCCGTCGCGCATGTGCTGCTCCTTGCGTTTGCGTATGTGCTTGCTCGCTCCGTCCGGAGACTTTGGCACGTGGGCCTCCGAAGGGGACAGCCGAGGCTGACCGGGAGGTACGGCATCCGGCCACCCCCGAGTGCCGGTGAGGACCTCCGACCTGCTTCCCAGCCTCCCCCCGAGCCGGTGCGGATCGTGAAGAGCCTGCTCCTCGGCGGGAACACCTCTCGTATGGGTCAGCTCCGGGGCCGGTCGTCGGGCGATGCCTACTCCGGCACCACCCGTATCGCGAGTGCGGTGCCGTCCGGCCGGAAGGAACTTGCACCCCAGTCGTCGATGTCGTCCGGCTCGGGCCAGCCATCCCGCTGTTTGTACGCCCGCCGGCGGTACTCCTCCACCTTGCCTTCCGCGAGGAGATCGTAGAGACCTGCGGCCATGCCGGAAAACGCTTCGACACGCGTGCCGTTGATACGGAAAACCTGGTCAGTGCCGACGTATCGTTCCCCGGCGAAACAGACTTTCGCGTCGTGGACACTGGCAGTCCCGGCGAAGGCGGTTTCGCTGAAGTGCTTGCGGCCCTGCTCATCGATCAAATACCGGCCGACCGTCCCACCACCGCCGGCCAGTGAGAGCTGCCCGGCGGCGTGGGCCCGGGCGACCACTCGGCCGAACCACGAGAGTTCCTTCTCAGGGATCAAGAAGGCATTGTGTCGTTCTGCTCCGCGTTCTGCCGGGACGGCCACGGAGTCCACGTACGGCAGAGCCCGGCGTCCGATGGCCACGTCGGCTGAATCCGTACCGGTTGTCGGCCGTACCGGGAGCTCGGTACCTCCGCCTGTGTGCAGGACATGCACTGTCACGCCGGCGGTGGCCAGGAACTCGGTCGCGGTCGTGAGCGCGGGAGTCCCGTTCGACTGCCCCAGATGGAATCGCTCGACGCGCTCACTGCCCCGGGCCAGCTGTCTGTATGTCGTGCGAGAGCTTGCGGAGGTCTTTGGCTTCACGACCTGGTGGTTGCCGTTCACGGTCACCACGAAGATTCGGGAGCTTTCATCAGGACGCCATGCCTCCAGCAGGAAGTCCGGCCGCGGCCTCGCGCCGAGAGTCCCGGCCGGCTTGGTCCGCGCGAAGCCGGGAAGGAGGACGGTTTCCACATCGACGATGCTGATTAGGTGGTCCGGATACCTCTCGCGAAGCGCGCGTTCAGCGACGGCGAGCCCGAAGGCCCGGCCCAGCTCCCTCGCCTGCATGGCCCGATAGGCCAGTTCGGGAGCCTTTCCTTCATCGGTGAGGCACAGGCTTCCGTGCCGGTCGGCGGCGAAGGCCCGGCAGTACTTCAGCCCCTGCCAGTGCTCAGCCAGCCCCCTGCCTCGGCCCTGCCGGGCCAAGGTCGTAGCGCGCGCGAATGTCGCGAGCAGGTCCCACGGAGTCATCAGTACGGGACCACACTCGGCTCGGGGTAGTTGGCGCAGGTTCGGCTTGCGGGGGCCGTGGCCTTCGGTCGTGATTCTTTTCGCCCGCTCGCGGTCGACAGCAGCGGCCGCTCTCCCCACCCCGGCGATGAGCTCGGGCGATGAGTTCACCTGCACGTTCAGAAGGTCACCGAGCCGCCTGATCACGTCGAAGGCTGTGGGGTTCATGCCATGAGACGGTAGGAATCGGCGATATCGGTGACAAGGATGCGATTCAGGCCATGGCAGTGCAACTGTCCGGCTCGGTGAGAGACTGGACGGTCTTCTCCCGGTTTCTTACATCACAGGTGCGCGGTGACGCCGTGGCATCCCATGGTGCGTGGTCCGCGCGGGACACGTTTGGGCCCCGCTGCCTTTGGCTGTCCTCAGCCGACCGACGTTGTCTCCGCGCAGGCTTGGGGACGTTCGGCGTCACCGTCACCTGAGGTTCCCCCGCTGCGAGAGAGGTGCTGATCAGCTGGTCAGGAGGGGTTGACGGGGTTTCAGGTTCACTCGTTCGGTCGTTGCCTGCTCGGCGCAGTGCTTCTCCTCGAACTCGATCGGGCTGAGGTAGCCGAGCCGCTTCTGGATGCGCCGGCTGCTGTAGAAACCGTCGATGTACTCGAAGAGCGCGAGGTTCGCCTCAGCCCTCGTCGCGAAGACGCGACCGCGGACGCATTCGGTCTTGACGAGCATCCACAAACTCTCCGCGAGGGCATTGTCGTAGCTGTCCCCGACCGACCCCATGGATGCTTCAATTCCCGCCCGCACCAGGCGAGTTGTTAGCTGGATGGCTGTGTACTGACAGCCGTGGTCGGCGTGGTGAATGAGCTTGCCGGGCTCCACCTCGCGGGACGCGAGGGCGTACTCCAGACTGGAGAGGACCAGGTCGGCATCCGCGCGGGCAGAGGTCTCCCAGGCCACCGCCCGCCGCGAGAACGCGTCGCGGATGGCCGAGAGCCACAGCGGGCCCTCGCCGGTGGCGATCATCGTCAGGTCGGTGACCCACAACCGGTTCGGCGCGGACGCGGTGAAGTCGCGCTGGACCAGGTCCGGGGAGAGCGTGGCCTTGGGATCGCGGCGCGTGAAGCCGCTCCTGCGTGGGCTGACGCCCGCCAGATCGGCCTCACGCATGAGGCGTTCGACCCGCTTGCGGCCGACACGGGTGCCTTCACGCTTGAGGACAGCGCGCACGCGCGGCGAGCCGTAGATCCCGCCGGAATCGGCATGGATCTGCCGGATCAGCCCGGTCAGCTCGATGTCGCGGCGCTTGCGCTCGCACGGCTCGCGTTCGGCGCGGCGCCAGCGGTAGTAGGTGGAGGAGGCGATGTGCAGTTCCCGAAATACAGGCTCGACTCCCAGGTGCGGGTGCTCGTTGACGAGCGCGGTCACCTGGGCCGGGTCGGGTCGAGCTGCGCCGCGAAATAAGCCGACGCCGTCCGCAGGACCTCGTTCGCCCGCTTGAGCTGGACGATCTCCCTGCGCAACGCGGCGAGTTCGGCGCGTTCGTCGCTGGTGAGCCGGTCGTCGCGCTCGCCGGCACCGGCCTTGGACTGGCGGATCCAGCCGCGCAGGGCCTCGGGATGCACGCCCAGGTCGACGGTGAGCTTCTTGATCTGCGGCTTCGGCTCGGCGGTGCGATACATCCGCACCGCACGCTCACGCAACTTCAGCGAGTACTTTCTGGGGGCAGCCATGGTCGATGTTCCTCTCATGAGAACCATCTGACCCTCCGTCACCGACCTCCGCATCTCGGGGGAATCTCACCGACCGGGCTGACGCCTGCTGGCTCCCGATCGCCAAGGGCCTCACGCCCCACGGCCTGCGCCACACGCACCGGACAATGATGGAGGACCTCGGCACCGAGAAGGTCCTCATGGACGAACGCATGGGCCACATCGACGGCTCCGTCTCGGCACGCTACGCCCACGTCACTCCGGGCATGCGCCGACGCCTTCTGCTCGGTCTCGCCGAGCAGTGGGAAGCCGCGCTCGACGCCCGACTCGCGATGTGTCCGACGTCGCCTGTGCGCGTGCTCAACGACCTTCTGCGTGCCCGGCCCGCTGTTCGCAGGTGAACGAACCCCGGGAGCCGGTCTTGCGACTGGCTCCCGGATGGTCAGGCGCCGAATACTGCTTGGAAGGCGCTCTGGCCTGCACCAACAAGCATTGTCAGGCCGGGGGATGCCGTGCCGATTGCGGTGAGGGTCGTGTTCAGCCTGTCGAATGCTGTTCGTACGCGACCCGGTTCGGGCGCCTCGGTGGACGTTGCTTCCTCCAGTACCTCCGCATCCAAGATCAGCTGCCCCTGTTCCTCCTCGGAGAGGCCAAGACTTGGTGCGAACTGCCGGACCTGCTGTGCGAACTCCGCCAGCTTGGACGCGTCCAGCCCGAAGCTGTTGTTCTGGACGACGTGCTGCTGGGCGCCAGCGACAAAGCCATGGGCATTGCTGATGTTGTACGTGTCGCCGCCGGTCGACTGCCGGTTGAGATGGTCGTTCACGGTGCCTCCGGAGAGTACGCAGCGGGTGCCCTGCGAAGTAATCGCGGCCATGACCCCTGCGTCCGCGATTGTGCGTATCGCGAGGTCGTGTTCAGCCAGGTAGTCGAGCGCGCCGAGAACCTCGTCCTCGGACAGGGGGTCTCCGGCGAAGCTGCACAGCGGGTCCTCCAGGAACCCCAGAACCGGTTCGGTGGTCTGCCTTCCACCCACTCGCAGGACCCATCGCAGCAGCACGTCACAGGCATGGCGGAAGCGCTCGACCGTATCGGCGCGCAAGGCTGTCAGACGGCGAGCCTCCAGGAGGCCGTCCTCGGTCGGATGGACTTCAGAGAGCCCCCCCCGGCGAGGCTCCGTGAGATCGTTACGAGCCCGAGGTTCTCCAACTGCAGCGCCATGTTGTCGCTTTCTTCGGCGGGCAGCGCTTCCCGCTCGACGAAGGCGGACACATCCAGGTAATGGCCCGGATGTTGCTGGGCGGATTCCTGCAGCCAGAGCACCAGGCGAGAAAGGTGCGGATCGCTTTCGATGCCGCTCGCGCTGGAGAGGGTGAGCACTCCCATGGCCGGCGGTTCGATCTCGACAGGTATGCGTACAGGATGTTTGCGGTTCGCCCGCTCGAACTCTCTGGCGATCTCCTTCTGCATCTTCTCGATCGCCTGCTTGTTGATCTTGAACCCGGCCAACCCGATCTCCTCGGGACAGTGGTGGTTCAACGCTAGACGGTGCCACTGACAGCGAGTGTGGGTTTCTGAGCGGGGTGTCCGTCTCGCGGGTTCGGTGATCGCGATTCGACCGGGACTCGGCTCCGCCATTCCGGGGAGCCGACTCAGGTGGTGGGCTTCCAAAATGGCTCCCAAGAGACCCGAGAAACCACTCAGGGGCCCGACCCGCTTTCGCGGATCAGGCCCCTGACCTGGTACTTCACTGTCGGGGTGGCGGGATTTGAACCCACGACCTCTTCGTCCCGAATGAGGTTCGGCCGTGATCCACACCTGCGGATCTCGTAAACATGCAGGTCAGAGCGTCGGTCTGACGTGGTGCGGCAGGGTCTCGGTTGGACTCCGGCGGAAGATTATCTCCCAGACTTCTCCCAGCGCGGGGTGCTGTGCCGGGCGCCCACCTCGGAGTCTTGGCTGTGGCCTGCATTGCGCAAGCAAGTTTGCCTGGCTGGCTGCCGGTGTCCCCGCCCCACTCATGCCTGGTAGCAGTTCGCGCTAGTGCGGGCGCGGCCGTCTTCGGGGATGCTTCCCTAACAGGACTGGGGCGGGCATAAATTGGCAGCCAGGTGATCTTCGGTGGGGGCTGGTGTGGCAGGTCAGGATCTGCGAGCGCTGTTCAGTACGAACGACCGCACGCTTGGGACTGCGGAGGCGTTCACGAACCGGCAGGCGCAGTGGGGGTTTGTGGTGGCTGCGCTCACCGAGCACCTACGGCATGTCAACAGCTCTACCTTTGCTCCTGAGGACCTGGAGGCCGCTCGGGACAATGTGGTCGTCTTCCACGGGATCGGTGGAATCGGGAAGTCCACGCTGTCGCGCAAGTTCGAGGCGTCCCTCGCCGACCCGGGCCAGCGCCCCGCTCAATGGGGTGCCCCCGTTTGGGGTGGAGCGCGGCTCCTGCCCATACGGATTGATCTCGCGCGCTCCGCGAATCCCGACTTCGAGAAGGTCGTGCTCAGTGTGCGCCTCGCGCTGGCCGCGATCGGTCGGCCTCTGCCCGCCTTCGACTTGGCGTTACGTCGCTACTGGGAGCACCAGCACCCGGGGGATCCGCTGGAGGACTTCCTCAACCGAGGCGGCCTGGCCGCCCGGTTCGGCAAGGCGCTGCCACAGCAGATGCAGTCCGCGCTCGCTGACGTCGCCCAGGCCCTGCTGCTGCCGGGCACGGTGGGCTCTGCGATCGGGCAGGTGACCGGGGCGCTCGTGGGAGCGCTGCGCGAGCGTCGGCAGACCGTGCGGGCGCTCGCCGGCTGCGTGCGCCTAGCCGATCTCCTGGAGGGTGAACCGGATCTGGACTCCCTCTCCTACTACCCGCATCTGCTCGCTTGGGAGCTTGCCCGGATACCCGCCGCGAAGAAGGTCACGCCGGTGATCTTGCTTGATGGTTTCGAGGAGATCGGGGACCGCACCCATCGGGACTTCGAACGCCTCCTGCAGCGCCTCGTGTGGCTGATGCCCAATGCCTTCTTCGTCATTACCGGCCGCTCCCGCCTGCAGTGGGCCGACGAAGCCCTTCAGGGGCAGCTCGATTTCACCGGCCCCGCCGCCTGGCCCGGCCTCGTTGCCCACGACATCCCCCAGGCGCGCACCGAGCCCTCTGCCCGTAGCCGTGAACGGCAGATGCTGATCAGCGACTTCTCCTTGGAGGACTGCGACGACTACCTTGCCCGCCGCCTCTCCGCGAATGGCCGCCCCCTCATCGGCGATGCCATCCGTAGGGTGATCGGGCAGCGCTCGCACGGCTTGCCGTTGTACCTGGACCTTTCCGTGATGAGGTTCCTGGAGCTCCGACGCAATGGGAACACTCCACAGCCGACCGACTTCGACCATGACTTCCCCGCGCTGATCGCCCGTACTCTCTCCGACCTCACTGCCCCCGAGCGCCATGTCCTGCGCTCCGCCAGCCTCTTCTCCTCCTTCGACGTGGCTCTGGCGACCCGGGCCGCTGGTCTGCCTCAAGAAGCGCCAGCCCTTCGGCTCGTCGAGCGTCCCTTCGTACGAGAGACGCCTTTCGGACTGTGGCCCTTCCACTTGCACGCCCTCATCCGCGCGACGATCCGGGGCGCCGACGACCAGACCGACGACCGCTGGTCTCCCGCCGACTGGCAGCAGGCCGCCGTCCGGGCCTTCGCCGCCCTCGGAGAGCAGTGGAGTAGCGGCTCGGACCGCGATCGTCTGCTCCTCGTGGGCTGCTTGCGCCAAGGACTGGCCATTGCCCGCGACTACCGCCTCGACCTCGGCTGGCTCATCGAGGCTGCCTGGACGTACATCGGCGACTCCGTATGGGAACCGCTCGACCTGTCCGCTAGCCCCGAAGAGGAGGGCGTCACGGCCACAGCCGCCGACGTGCTGGTGGAGTTGCTCAGTGCGCTCGCCCGCCGACAGCACGAGAACCGCGCCCGCACCGTGCAGCGCCTGGTCGCAGTCGCTGACACTGGGTTGCTGCCTGCGGAACTGCACGAGGTGGCCATCTACTACCGAGCCAAGGCACAGCGCGACCTCGGGCACACAGAGGGATCCCGCCGGGGGATGCAGCTGGTCGCCGCAGGTGGTGGACGTCTCGCAGCGAACGCCCGCCGCGGGCTCGCCCATCTCTCCCGGCTTGCTGGTGACTTCCCAGCCACTCTTGAGGCCGCTGAACACTTGGGCTGGACGGGTCGGCACCATCGCGTCGTGGGCGATGTGCGATGGGTGCAGGGCGACATGGCCTCGGCTGCAGAGGCTTTCGAGGCTGCCCGCGCGGAGGGCGAGGCGCATGGCAAGAGCGGTGAGGCAGCCATGTCGCAGGCGATGCGGGCCTTCACCCTCGCGTTCACGACCGAACCCACCATCGATGATGAGATCGGCCTCGGCGAACACCTCCTGGCCCAGGTCGACCTGCGCGCCGCGACTCTGGACGTACGGATCGCGGCATTCCTGCGCGACGCCGGAACGGACACGGGAGTTGAAGACCGGGCCCAAGTGCTGAGCGCAGAGATCAGTACTTCGGGGCTGCTCTTCGTCCAGGCCAAGCTCGAGTTGGCACGCGCCTTCCACCACGCCATCCGAGACGACCAGGCGGGCGTCGCTTCCAGAATCAGCCGACTCCGTGAGTTGACCCGTGAGGGCTACTACGCCTACTACGTCGACATCGCCCACTTCATGGCCGACCTCCCCCTCGACGAACCCTCCAGCGCACGGTGGCTCGACGAGCAGCAGACAGTACGCCAACGCTGGCGCAGCATGATCACCGACCGACGCGCTCTGCTCGCGTCACGGTCGGCCACCGGAACGCTGTAACCAGGCATTACGACTCGGTAGCCATCGGAAGCTTCAAGTGGACTGCGGGAAGCAGCAGGTGTCCTTCGCCAACCAATCAAGGCGGTTGACACAGAACCCAGTCCCGCAGGGAGAACGGCGTGCGCCGCCTCATCAGGCGGCGGTTCCGCCCGGCAGCGCGGAGAGCGAGGGCACATCCTTGAATCGCAGGCGACTCTCTCGGCCCGCAACTACCGTGTGATGGACCAACGACCGTCTGCAGAATCCGTCCCAAATCTATTGCCGCTCAGGGCATCTGCCGGGACCGAAGAGGTGAAGCTGCTGAACCGACCCCAGGAGCCCACCGTGCTCAATGTCGATCTCTCCACCACCGCTACGTCGTCCGCATCTGTCCTCAACAAGCCGGTACTCCCACCGATCCCTGCGATGTGGTTCGTCCAGAGCTACGAAGTTCGCGTCCGCGCGACCTCAGGCGGAATCACAAGGAGACGGGCCTCCCTGTAGGGGCCTTCCTGTACGAGACTGACGACGGCGGTCTCGTACAGCGCCATCAGCGAGACATCATCCGGGAGCCCGCGGTGGACGCCGTCATGGCAGCCCTGGAACCCGAGTCACCTATCGTCCTCCCAGGCGTCACAGTGCGGCTGCGTGCTGGCGAGGACGCCCGCTACAACACGGACTGGGTCAAGGACTCCGAAGGGCCCGTACCCGACCTGATGGCGGCGCTGGAGGCACGCGCCGACGCGCTCCAGAATTGGCAGGACAAGGTAGAGAACTTCGCTGCCCGCGTTCTGGGGTGAACCGGAGTGCACGCTGGTGCGAGGCGGTCTCCACCGCCCTGATGGGTGACTGGACCAGGCCACTGGACGAGCGCGGATGTCTGCCACCAGAAGCCCTTGGCCAGCTGCGCGCCGAGGCGCACACGATCCACCGCCAACTCGTCCCTTTGTGGCGCCGCCGCGTCCGGCGTTCCCGACTGCTACTCCTGGACGCACCGCTCGGCGACGGCCTGTGCCTCTATGACCTCGTCGCCGACCGGGCCAACCTGTCCGACGCCTCCCTCGGCATGGCCATCCACGATGACCGTCTCCTACGAATCGTGCAGCACCTGACGTCTGAGGAACGTCTGGTCGTAGTCGCCTTGGCTGCCGGTGACGGCGCAACTTGGACTGAGGCCGCTGCCCACGCCCTGTCGAGACGCTCGCTCAGCCGATGCGCCTGTTGAGATGGGGACTACATGAGTGACGACACACAGACCGCCACGCTCTCGCCAGAGGACGCTATGCGCTCCGGCCGGCTGCATGCTCGCGCCGAGGCGGCCGTCTTGGCGCTCTTCACCACGCGGGCATACGAACTGGGCTGAGCGGTACGGAGCGAGCCGAGCGGCGTCCGGGACCACGCGACGCTGTCCTGCGACGCTGGGCATACGACTCAGGTGACACCCATCACCGCACTGCATCCCAAGCTCGGCAGCACGATTCTCCAGGCACCTGAGGGACAGGTGTTCCATCTGGAAGCGGGGATGGAGCACATGGCAGTGCCGGGAAATCCGCAGCTGGCAGCCTTCTCTATGGCGCTAGAGGAGTGCGAGCACTGCGCGCGGAAGCAGTGGGAGGAAGCTGCCCGCGCATCGTTCGCTGCCTACGCCGTCGAGGCTGATCTCCGAATCCTGGCCGACGCCGCATCCTCCAACGGGTATCCGACGAAGAAGGTTTGCTGTCTCCAGGGGCACGAGTTCACCATCACCGCGATGGATCCACGAACCCCTAGGCGCGAGCCGACTACGGGCTTGCATACGGTCACACCTGGCGTGACTTCACCCTCACCGCTTCCGCAGGGAAACGACTTTGGCCTGAGTACGCGTCGATCACCGCAATGGCTTCACCGACCCCCCTGTGGAAGGGCGGCTACGGATTCACCCCAGGCGCCGGCGGTGCGGAAGGCCCTTGCGGTACGTGTGCGAGCATCTCTCGGACGCCCAAGCTCGTTGAGTTCAGACGTCGCGCTCGCGAAGAGAACGCGATGATCCTGGATGCCGTGTCAGACCGGGTTCTCCAGACCGTGCGCCTCTGCTGCGTTGCCGGGCACCTGACCTCGGTGAGCATCAACAACGGATCAAAGCGCGCGTTGTTGTGTGTTCGATGCGCGGGAGCGGGCATTCGCCCCGAACCAACTGTGTACTTCGTGGTGGTCGGCGAGGCCATGGTGAAGCCCGGAATCTCCTCGGGTGACGGCCGAGGGCGGCTAGACACCCACCGCAGCCAGCACGGTCTGGATCAAGTCCGAAGGCTCATAACGGACCTGCCCATCGGCGCAGCCCTCAACGTCGAGCGGCACGTCCTGAGCGGACTGGCAGATCAGGGCATCAGACCGGTGATGGGCTTCGAGTTCTTCGATGCCGCGCATATTGACCGGGTGTTGGCATTGGCTGACGAGTGGTTCGCAGCGAACCTGCCAAACTCCCTGTGGTCGGTGACGACCTAGGCCGGCCAGGGGAGCTTCTTGCCAACCAAATTAGTCCGCCAAGGTCACAGACCGGCAGCGGACTGCCCATGCTGTTGTAGGTTCTCACTTTCGATGTCAGGCGCCGGCGCTATGACCTGGACGTTCCCCTCCAGTCTCACGATGTGTCGGCAGGCGGCTGTCTCAGATCGATGTCATTTCCTCAGACTGCCCAGCCGGCTGCGCCGGACCTCATGAACCTGCATCGGCGGCCGTCCGTTCCATCCACTCCCGCACCTTCACTGCTTGCTCGATGCGGTTGACGATGTCCTTCTTGGACGCCGTATCCAAGGTCTCCGGGATCTTGTCGAAGGTGTCGGGAAGGACGTCGAGGAGACCCCAATATGCTCGCCGGTGCTGACGGTCAGCAGTTGCTGGCACTTCCACTGCAGCGGCACCTCGGGACGGTGAGTGAGCCGCTGCACGAGTGTCGGGAACAGGTAGTGCGTCGCTTCTGCGGCGAGGTGCTCTCGTAGCCAGTCGACCGGGAGCCGCGCTGGCTGAAGCCATGCATGGCGGCCTCCTGGGCCAGGTCCAGGAGCTGTGCGGTGTCGACGGCTCGGACAGTGCGGGGAAAGGTCGGGGCCATGCCCCGATGATGCCAAGAAGCTTCCGCGGGGCCGAGCGGTCATCCGGGCCGGGATGCAATCTGGCAACGGGCAGGACCCCAGACTTCCTCGAACTCCTCGAAGGTGAGTTGTTCGGGCTCGTGGCCTTCCCACTCCGAGACGGGCAGCTCGGCTGTGATCCCGAACCTGCTGTCGTACTCATCGAGGCGGCCTGCATCGCGGGCCCCATGCCACTCGGCGAGGGAGGCAGCTGCGATCGGGAGCTGCTCAGGCCCTTCGAGTTCGACTTGCCGAATCACCCAGCCGCAGGCGTCTACCTCAAAGTAGAACCAGGTGTCTTCCTCGTCCCAGTAGCAGCGCATCCATGTGGTCACCAGGCCATGATGCCGGGCCAGATGCACCGCCCTACTCCGCTCTACCGCATGACTGGGCGATGAATCCTGCGGATCGGTCAAGCTGGAAAGGAGAACCGACCCGGGTTGGATCCCAGCCTTGATCCCGTGCCTCTCGAATGCTGGCAGCAACGTGGGCCGGACGAATGGGCTCCGCCTCGGCACCCACCCAGTTGCTGGGATGGGCCTGACCGCTGGTGACGATGAAGGTCGTGCCCGGCTGGCTGCCGCTGGCCGCTTCAACCGCATAGGTCATCGGTGTCCAGCAGAGTCCCTGCATGTAGGAGGGCTTCCTGCGGATCCGCCAGCGGTACTCAATCCCGTCAACGGTTATGGGCCGGGAACCCTTCTTGTTCAACGCCATCTTCGCCTCCTCCGCTGTTGGACTGTGCTGTGTCGCCGCGGTCGCGAATAGCAGGTTGCACGCGAACGTACCGAATGTCATCGCCGACAAGCACCTTCGGGACTACGGATGGGTTGATCAGCCCATAAGTTGGTGTCAGTGCCGAGCGACCCGGCGCATCGCACCCACCCCGGGTGCACTCACCGCGATCGGAGAGCACCGTGAAGAACAGCCCGTTGTGGCGAGTGGTTGACAACGAGAGCGGTACCCAGTCCATCGTCAGCACGCCCTCCGAGGCGGTCGCGTTCGTCAACAGCCGGTTCGACACCGATGACGACGACGAGCCGTTCAGCATCACCGAGGTCGGTCCTCTCCTTCCCAAGCCGCTCGGGGTCATCACCGCATGGGCCGCCGAGAAGGACGGCGAGCGAACCGACGGGCGTACTGCCCCGATCACCATCAGGCCGGTTGTGACGGACAACGCCAGCGAGTGCGATGACGTCGTGCTCTGGGGCGACGTGTACGTCTCCTGGGACCACGACATGTACACCGTCGAGGGGCCGGACGGCTCCGAGTACAGCGAGGCTTACAGCGCAACCGAGTTGAGCGCGATCCTCGACGAGTACGCCGACGACTACGAGTACGCGCCTGAAGGGCCCGACAGCCACGGGTGGCCGAAACCGGAAGAGTTGATCACCTACGGCGCCCAGGAGTGTGCCAAGCGGTTTGGGCACCTCGACGACGACGCCCTGCTGTGGCTCGCTGCCACCCGCATCACGCTCGCGGTGTGGCGCAACACACCCGTCGAGAACTGGCATGCCGGGAAGAGTCCGCTGCACGACGGCACGATGATGCGGATCAACACGGCAACCACCCGACTCGTGCGCTCGATGCTGTCGTTCGACCATGTCGACTGGATCGGTCTCGGTCTCGCGATCGTCAACCCGTCCCGGGTTCTACCGACCGGGCAGTCTGTTCTCGAGCTCGGGCTGGCCTGCCACAATCCTGACGACCCGGCGCACGAGGCTGATCCGCGCGAAGAACTCGCGGAGATGGCACAGGACGCGATCGCTTGGGGGCGAGCGTACTGCCTTCGCGAGAAGACGTTTGGCCTGCGCACCCTGATCGAATTCTTCTGCGCGTCCGACAGCGGCTGGTTCGGAACACCGAGTTGGGGGCGCATCGTCGATCGGTTCACTACGGCTGTCGACGACCGGGAGAATGCGCACTGGCACGTGCACCGAGACAAGCCTTGGTTCGACGAGTGGTTCACCAACCGCCCGGCCGACATTGCGGACACCACGGAACTTCGTCGGCTGCTCCTTGCCGGGCCCGACCTGCTGTCCGAGGAGGCTG
This sequence comes from Streptomyces sp. NPDC048290, assembly GCF_040652095.1. Classification (NCBI taxonomy): domain Bacteria; kingdom Bacillati; phylum Actinomycetota; class Actinomycetes; order Kitasatosporales; family Streptomycetaceae; genus Streptomyces; species Streptomyces sp. NPDC048290. Next base: position 3,350 of record NZ_JBEZLM010000033.1, on the reverse strand, counting down.
CCGAATGGTGCGTGGATGGTGCCATCGGCTACGTCTGCCAGGACGACCACGCGAACGACTGCTGGCGGTGCGGCATCCCGCTGGCAACGGAGCCCCCCAACGAGTGAACGTGGGCACCAGCGTAGAAATGCAGCAACCCACTGACCGCGCTCTCTCTTGCCTACTGCGACCTGCGAATCTCAGCATGGTGTTGGATCCGACTTCCGTCCGACACCGATCGTGAGATTCCGACACCGAATTTGAGATCCCACAGCTGTCAACGGACAGCAGTTCGCTTGGGGCAGACAGGACAGATCTCGAAAGGTCTGGTGCATGGGCGCAACCCATGTCACCGTACGACGCCCGGCTAAGGGCTGTCCCGTAAATACTCCTCGCCATGTCGAGTGGTCTGCTGGTTTGTGTGTCACCCGGTCAGTGTGAGGTTGTGCAGACGGGCTATGCCCAGCATGGCGTGGTGCACGCCGTCGCCTTTGAGGCGGCAGTCGCGGAGGATCTTCCAGGTCTTCATGCGGGCGAAGGCATGCTCGACGCGGGCCCGGACCTTGCGGTGGGAGGTGTTGTGCTGCTCTTTCCAGGCGGGGAGTTCGTCCTGGCCGCGTTCGCGGCGGTGCGGGATGACCAGGCCGGTGCCCCGGTAGCCGCCGTCCGCGATCACCGTCGTCCGGCCGACGGCGGCCTTCGCCTGGGACAGCTCCCACGCCCTGCAGTCGTTCCGGTTGCCGGGCAGCGGGCGGCCGACCACAACGACCAGCCTGGTGTCGGCATTGATGACGACCTGGTGGTTGGTGGAGTACCGGTAGTTCTTCGACTGCTCGGCCACCTGGTGGTCCCGGGTAGGGACCAGTGTGCCGTCCACGATCAGGACGGTGCCCTTGCGGAACCGCTTGCGGGGCTGGAGCGCTAGCGACGGCCCGAGTTGATCGACAATGCGGTCGGCCGCCGACTTCGAGACCCCAAAGAGAGGTGCGATCTGCCGCAAGGTCAGGTTCGTCCGCCAGTACGCGGCAACCAGAAGCACACGGTCTTCCAGCGGCAGGCTCCACGGACGGCCCTTGCGCACTGGATCGGCACCCTCCCGCCGCAACGCGGTCACGAGCCTGCCGAACTGCCGCGGGATCAAGCCGGTGAACGGGCCTATCCAGGACGGCTCCGACGCCGTGATCACACCAGACACAGCGAGATCATCTCACTCGTGACCCGCAGTTACGGGACAGCCCTTAGTGTGATGCGCCAGAAGTCCTGAAGGTTAGTAAGTACCCTGTTGTCATGTCGTATTCGGGGCCTTCTGCTGTGGCGATCACGTTGTCTGAGGCCGAGCGCGCCGAGTTGGTGCGCCGGACGAAATGCCGCACCGGCGCTCGGCTGAGAAGGCCCGTATCATCCTGGCGTGTGCTGAGGGCATGTCAAACGCGTATGTCGCGCGGCTCGTCGGTGTCTAGGCCAAGATGGTCGGCAAGTGGCGTCGGGCATTCGCCGCAGAGCGGATGGCTGGGCTTGAGGACGCCGGCTGGATTGGCCGACCGAAGGCCGACCTGATCCTCGACGATGCTGAGAGCAGGGCAGCTGCAACAGTGGGCGCGGCAGCCCAAGACCGCCCAATTCCTCGCGTTACGGGCCAAGATCGTGCTGCGCTGCGCGGAAGGCGGGACGAACCAGCAGGCCGCTGCTGACCTCGGCATCGACAGGTCGACCGTGGACCGCTGGCGGGCCCGGTTCATCGCAAAACGCCTCGATGTCTGCATGACGAGCCGCGCTCGGGCCGACCGCCTTCGATCCTCCTCGACCAGGTCGAAGAGGTCGTCGTGGCCACCCTGGAGTCGGTCCCAGGACAGGACACGCACTGGTCACGAGCCTCGATGGCCCAGCGCACCGGCCTCTCGAAGTCGACGATCGGGCGGATCTGGAAGCGGTTCGACCTCAAGCCCCACTTGCAGGACTCCTTCAAGCTGTCCACCGATCCGCAGTTCGTTGCCAAGGTCGTCGACGTTGTCGGTCTGTATCACCACCCGCCCGAGAAGGCGGTAGTGCTCTGCGTGGACGAGAAGAGCCAGATCCAGGCACTGGACCGGTCCCAGCCGGTGCTGCCGATGATGCCGGGCATGCCCGAAAGCCGCACTCACGACTATCTCAGGCACGGCATCACCAGCCTGTTCGCCGCCTTCAACATCGCCGACGGCACCGTCATATCGGCACTGCACCGCCGCCACCGGGCGATCGAGTTCAAGAAGTTCCTGATCCGGATCGACAAGGCCGTGCCCACCGGGCTCGATGTCCATCTGGTCTGTGACAACTGTGAGGATCATGGTGTGCCGCAGGGGGGCCGGAGCCTGACCCGTGTGACAACTGGCCGCAGTGCCTTGGAGTAGAACTGCCGGCCCCGGCCTCCTGCGGTGCGTACTGTCGCCGGCCCGGTGAACGTGTCCCGATAGGGGCTTTGCTGCACAAAGCACCGTCACAGTTCTGACCGCCCACCGGACCGGTGTCAGCCACCAGACCCAGTCCAAGGAGCCTCGTGACTGTCACCAGCATGCCCCAGCCGACACTGCCCGCGCAGCGGGTCCCCGCCCCGGCCGAGGAGGCCGAGGACGTGATCCTGGGGGTGGACACCCACAAGGATGTCCATGTTGCTGCGATCATCACGGCCCTGGGTGCCTCGCTTGCTCAGCAGGAGTTCCCGGCCACCGCCATCGGCTATCGTCAACTGCTCAACTGGGCAGGGTCGTTCGGTGTCCTGCGCCGGGCCGGTGTCGAGTGCACTGGGTCCTTCGGAGCCGCGCTGACCAGGATGCTTCGTCGGGAGGGCATCGATGTCGTCGAGGTCAACCAGCCCGACCGCGCCACCCGGCGCAAGCGCGGGAAGACCGATGCCATCGACGCGGACGCGGCCGCCCGCGCGGTGCTGTCCGGACGCGCCACTACCGTGCCGAAGAGCGCGGACGGGCCCGTAGAGGACATGCGGGTCCTGCGGCTGGCCAAGGAATCAGCGGTCAAGGCCCGCACTCAGGCGCTGAACCAGCTCAAGGCCGTCCTCATGTCCATCGACCCGGATCTGCGCGAACTCCTCACCGGCCTGAGCAACCCTGCGCTGGTGGCCACCTGCGCGGCCCTCGATACCGATGGCCGGGGCGAGGCCGTCTTCACGATGCGCCTGCTCGCCCGCCGTGTCCGGCACCTGTCCGACGAGGTCAAGGAACTCACCCGCCGCACCGCCAGGGCCGTACGCACGTGCCGGCCCCAGATGCTGGACCTGGTCGGTGTCGGTCCTGACAGCGCCGCGGTACTCCTCATCGCCGCAGGTGACAACCCCGACCGGCTCGTCGACGAAGCGTCCTTCGCCGCGTTGTGCGGTG
>NZ_JBEZLM010000032.1:14273-86552 GCF_040652095.1 Streptomyces sp. NPDC048290 | reverse complement strand
TAGCTCCGCTACGAGGGCTTCCGCCCGGCACACCGAGAGCACGCACCGAACGCCGCTCCTTCTCCCACGGAGATCCATCAGACACCCCCTAGCGGTGGGCGCGGCGGTACGCGGGCCGTGGCTCGGCCGGGCCGCCCTCGGACTGACCCTGCTGGCCGGGGTGACGGCCTTCGTCCAGGACGGCTGGGGCGGGCTGGACATCGCGTACGCCACCTTCATGTCGACCATGGTGACGGCGGCGATCCTCTCCCTGTCGGAGGCGGTACGGGAGTTGCGGGCGGCCCGGGAGGAGCTGGCGCGGCGGGCGGTGGAGCGGGAGCGGCTGCGGTTCTCGCGCGATCTGCACGATCTGCTGGGGCACACGCTGTCGGTGATCGTGGTGAAGTCGGAGGCGGCGCGGCGGCTGGCCCCGGGGGACATGGCCGCGGCGCTCGGTCAGATCGGTGACATCGAGTCGGTGGGACGGCAGGCGCTGACCGAGATCAGGGAGGCGGTCACCGGGTACCGGGAGGGCGGTCTCACGGAGGAACTGGACCGCGCCCGCTCGGCGCTGACCGCCGCGGGGGTCCGGGCGGACGTCCGCCGGGCGGGGGCCCCGCTCCCGGCCCGCGCCGAGGCGCTGCTCGGATGGGTGGTCCGGGAGGCGGTCACCAACACGGTCCGCCACAGCGGGGCCGCGAACTGCGCGATCGTGGTGACGAGGGCGGGGAGCCGGGCGGAGGGGCGGGTCGGGGTGACGGTGACGGACGACGGAGACGGCGACGACGCCGGCGGCTCCGGGGCGGGCGCGGAGGGCGGTACGGGTACCGGTACCGGGCTGCGTGGGCTCGCCGAGCGGCTCACCGCGGCCGGTGGCACCCTCACCGCCGGTCCCGGCCCGGAGGGCGGCTGGGTGGTCGCGGCGGAGCTGCCCCTGATGGCCGACGAGCATCGGGACCCGCCCGCCCGGCCGGGCCTCGTACGGCTCTGACCAGCGCGTCCGGCAACTCCACCCGTAGGCTGGGGACATGGAAGAGATGCCGCGGGAGCACCGTCCGGCCCGGTCCGTGCGGGTGCTGCTCGCCGAGGACCAGACCATGCTGCGCGGCGCCCTCGCCCTGCTCCTCGGGATGGAGCCGGACCTGGAGGTGGTGGCGCAGGTGGCGGCGGGGGACGCGATCGTGGACGCGGCGCTGCTGCACCGGCCCGATGTGGCCCTGCTCGACATCGAGCTGCCCGGCATGAGCGGTCTGGACGCGGCGGCGGAGCTGCGGGCGCAGGCACCGGAGTGCCGGGTGCTGATCCTGACCACGTTCGGACGGCCGGGCTATCTGCGCCGGGCGATGGAGGCCGGGGCCGCCGGTTTCCTGGTGAAGGACGGTCCGGTGGAGGAGCTGGCGGAGGCGATCCGCCGGGTGCTGACCGGTGAGACGGTGATCGATCCGGCGCTCGCGGCGGCGGCGCTGAGCGCCGGGCCGAATCCGCTGACCGGGCGGGAGCGCGAGGTGCTCGGCGCGTCGGCGGACGGGGCGACGGTCGCCGATGTGGCCATGCGGCTGCGGCTGTCCGAGTCCACCGTGCGCAACCATCTCTCCGCCGCGATCGGCAAGACGGCGACCCGCAACCGGACGGAGGCGCTGCGCGAGGCTCGGCGGCAGGGGTGGCTCTAGGCGCCGGTGCCTGTGCCGGTGCCTGTGCCGGTGCCTGTGCCTGTGCTGGTGCTGGTGCCTGTGCCGGTGCCTGTGCTGGTTCCGGCGCCGGTCCTGGTCCCGGTTCCGGTCCCGGTGCCGGTCCCAGTCCCAGTCCCGGTGGGACGCTCGTCCGCCGCCTCCGTAGTCGCCGTCGGCTCCCCCGTCGTCGTCCCGGTCGTCCCGGTCGTCCCCACCGGCTCCGTCGTCACCGTCTTCACCGCCGCCCCAGCGCCCTCCGCCCTCACCGGCGTGGTCGCCGTCCCGGTCTTCGCCGCCCCACCCCCCGGCAGCCACAGCGCCATCAGTACCGCGCCCGCCGCCAGTACCACCGCGCTCACCCGGAACGCCAGGGCGTAGCCCTCGGTCAGTGCCGCCGGCTCCGGCGCGGTGGAGACCGCCGTGTGGGTCGCGGCGACCGTGGACAGCACGGCGAGGCCGAGGGAGCCGCCCATCGTGCGGGAGGTGTTGACCAGCCCGGAGACCAGACCCGCCTCGCCCGGTGCCGTACCGGACGTGGCGAGCGCGGCGAGCGGTGTCGAGGCCAGGCCCGCGCCGAACATCATCAGGATGCCGGGCAGCAGGATCGCGGTGAGATAGCCGCCGTCGGCCGTCATCGTCGACTGGTAGCCGAACCCGGCCGCCGCGACGAGGGCGCCGGTCACCGCGACCCGGCGGGCGCCCAGCCGGCGCATCACGGCGGGGGCGGCCTTGGAGCCGACGACCACCGCGAGGGAGGACGGGGCCTGGGCGAGACCGGCCTCCAGCGGGGTGTATCCCAGGACGTTCTGGGCGTACAGGGTCATGAAGTACCACATGCAGAACGTGGCCGAACCGGTGATCAGCATGGCCACGTTCGCCGAGGACACCGCGCGCACCCGGAACAGCGCGAGCGGCATCAGCGGGGCCCGGGTCCGGGCCTCGACCGCCACGAACGCGGCGAGCAGCGCCACCCCGGCGAGCAGCGGCACCAGCGAGGCCGCCGCCGTCCAGCCCCGTGACTCGGTCTGCACGATCCCGAAGGCGAGGACGGCGAGTCCGCCGGTGACCAGGACCGCGCCGGGCAGGTCGAGCCGCCGTCCGCCGTCCGCCCGGCTCTCCGGGAGGCGGCGCAGGGCCACGGCGAGGAGCATCGCGCCGATGGGGACGTTGATGAGCAGCACCCAGCGCCAGGAGAGCCCGTCCACCAGGACCCCGCCGACCAGGCCGCCCGCGGCGCCGCCGCCCGCGCCGACCGCGGTCCAGGTGGCGACGGCCCGCGCACGGGCGGCGCCCTCGGGCACGGCGGCGGTGAGGATGGTCAGGGTGGAGGGCGCGAGGACGGCGGCGCCGAGCCCCTGCGCCGCCCGTGCGACCAGCAACTGCCAGCCCTCCTGGGCGAGTCCCCCGGCCAGCGAGGCGAGCGTGAACAGGGCGAGACCGAGCAGGAACATCCGCTTGCGGCCGTACAGGTCGGCGGCCCGGCCGCCCAGCAGCATGAACCCGGCGAAGGCGATGGCGTAGGCGTTCACCACCCACTGGAGGCCGAGGCCGCTCAGCCCGAGGTCGGCGCGCATCGAGGGGAGCGCCACATTGACCACGGACACATCGAGGACGACCAGGAACTGTCCCGCGCAGGCCAGCAGCACCACCAGCCAGGTCGGCGGGGCGGCGGCGGCCTTGCGGGCGGTGGATATCGCGGAGTCGCCGACGGCGTCGGCGGGGGCATCGAGCATGGGTGTCATGCTCTCAACCACCCCATGCTGCTGGCATCGGGTGTGCGGACGACCTTTCGTTCCGCCGTGCGACCTACGACCGCCCCGCCCCTTCCCCGACATCACGAGAAGTTAAAGAATCCTTAGTGCGCCGAAGCAACGGAATAGTTGCCCGGGGGTACCGGGTTCGGGGTACATGTAGATGGCTGCGTACCCATACGACCACCGGTATGGAACCGACGACGACCGGCATGTCGGCCTGGAAGGACCCCCGTGATGAAGCGCACGACGAACGGCCGGACCACCCGCGGTGCCGGTGGGACGCTCATCCCGGTGCTCGCCTTCGCGGGCATCGTGGTCGCGGTGATGCAGACCCTGCTCGTCCCGGTCATCAAGGATCTGCCGCGGCTGCTGGACACCTCGCCCAGCAACGCCACCTGGGTCCTGACCTCGACCCTGCTGTCCGGAGCCGTCTCGACGCCGATCATGGGACGGCTCGGCGATCTGTACGGCAAGCGCCGGATGCTGGTCGTCAGCCTGGCCGTGATGGTGGTCGGGGCGCTGGTCAGCGCGGTCAGCAGCGCCCTGGTGCCGATGATCGCCGGGCGGACGCTCCAGGGGTTCGCCATGGGCGCGATACCCCTCGGCATCGGGCTGATGCGGGACATGCTGCCGCGGGAGCGGCTCGGGTCCGCGATGGGCCTGATGAGTTCCTCGATCGGCGTCGGCGGCGGTCTGGCGCTGCCCCTCGCCGCCCTGGTCGCCCAGAACAGCGACTGGCACGCCCTGTTCTACGGCGCCGCCGGGCTCGGTGTGATCGCCATCGCGCTCACCCTGGTCTTCGTACCGGAGTCGACGGTGCGCGCCACCGGGAGCTTCGATCTGCCGGGGGCGCTCGGGCTGTCCGCCGGTCTGGTGATGTTCCTGCTGCCGATCTCCAAGGGCAGCGACTGGGGCTGGACGTCCCCGCTCACCCTCGGGCTGTTCGCGGGCTCGGCGGTCGTACTGCTGCTGTGGGGGCTGATGGAGCTGCGCCGGGCGGCGCCGCTGGTGGATCTGCGGACCACGGCCCGGCCCGCGGTGCTCTTCACCAACCTCGCCTCGATCATGATCGGCGTCTCCTTCTTCGTGGTCTCCCTGGTGCTGCCGCAACTGCTCCAGCTGCCCACCTCCACCGGCTACGGTCTCGGCCAGTCGATGGTGACGGCCGGTCTGCTGGTCGCCCCGCTCGGGCTGGCGATGATGCTGACCGCCCCCGTCTACGCCCGGCTCTCGGCGAAGTACGGCCCCCGCACCACCCTGATCATCGGGCTGCTGGTCATCGGCGTCGGCTACACCACCGGGCTCGGTCTGATGAGCGCCGCCTGGCAGTCGCTGGTGATCTCGGTGCTGCTCGGCTCGGGCATCGGCCTCGCCTACTCCTCGCTGCCCGCCCTGATCATCAGCGCGGTCCCGCCCGAGGAGACCGGCGCGGCGAACGGCCTCAACACCCTGATGCGCTCCATCGGTACGTCGGTGTCGAGCGCCGTCGTCGGGATGGTGCTGGCCAACACCTCGAACGTGGTCGGCGGGGTCGCCGTCCCGTCCCTGCACGGCTTCCGGCTGTCCTTCCTGATCGCCATCGGCGCGGTCACCGCCGGGCTGGTCCTCGCCCTGTTCCTGCCCCGCCCGGACCGGGCCTCGCAACTGCGGGCGTGCAGCGCGGAGGAGGCGGGCCTCGCCCACGCCGAGGAGGTGCTGCGCGGCCCTGTCCCTGCCGGGCGAGCCGGTCGCGGCGCGGCGGACGGGGGACGCCCTCTGGCGGTCGGGGCGACGGGGACCTGACGGTCGGGGCCACGGGGACCTGACGGTCGGGGCGTCGGGGGGCGTGGTGGAGCATGGGTGGATCAGGACCCGCATGTCCACGACGAGAGGACCGCCCCATGAGCCCGGCACCGACGCCCGAGATCCTGGCCGCTTTCGAGGCGGCCAAGGGGTTCATGCCGGTGGACGAGGGGCTCGCGCTGTACGCGGCGGCCCGGACGGCGGGGCGCCTCGGTCTGCCGCTGCTGGAGATCGGCACGTACTGCGGGCGCTCGACCCTGCTGCTGGCGGACGCAGCCCGCGCGTCCGGTGTCACCGCGCTCACCGTCGACCACCACCGGGGCAGTGAGGAGCAGCAGCCGGGCTGGGACTACCACGACCCGGAGACGGTGGACCCGGAACTGGGCGTGATGGACACCCTGCCCGCCTTCCGCCGCACCCTGCGCCGGGCGGGGCTTGAGGACCATGTCGTCGCCCTGGTGGGGCAGTCGCCCCGGATCGCCCGTCTCTGGGCCACCCCGCTCGGCCTGGTCTTCATCGACGGCGGCCACACCGACGAGCACGCCACGGGGGACTACGAGGGGTGGGGGCCGTGGGTCGCCCCGGGCGGCCTTCTCGTCATCCACGATGTCTTTCCGGACCCGGTGGACGAGTTCACCGGGCAGGCGCCGTACCGGGTGTATCTGCGGGCGTTGGAGTCGGGGGCGTTCAGGGAGGATTCGGCTACGGGGTCCCTGCGGGTGCTGCGGCGGGTGGAGGGGTGAGTGGGGGGTGCTTTGGGTGCGGGTGAGTGGGGGGTTTTCGCGCAGTTCCCCGCGCCCCTGAGGGGGGTGGGTGGGGGTGGCGGAGAGATGGCACGTGCGGGTGAGTGGGGGGATTTTGCGCAGTTCCCCGCGCCCCTGGGAGTGGGGGTGGGGGTGGGTGACAAGTCCCGGTGACAAGTCCCGGGAACAGGTACCAGGAACAGGTACCAGGAACAGGTACCAGGAACAGGTACCAGGAACAGGTACCGGGGACAGGTACCGGGGACAGGTACCGGGGACAGGGGCCATGTCGGCGAGTGAGGGGGTGGGAATCGGACACGACACGTTCGCTCGTGTGGTGAAACCCGGGGGGTGGGTTGACGGCGGTTAGGGTGTCAGGCGTGTCGTACAGAGGCCCGGATTTTGAACCGTCCCCCACCGGCCGTCCGCGCAGGAGTGTGCCGACCGTCGTCCTCGCCGTCCTCGTGCCGGGGGCGCTGATCGGGTGGCTGGTGTACGAGGCGGCAGCCGGGGGCGGTGACGGCGGCCCGTCCGCCGCGCAGGCCCCGGCGAGCGCGAGCAGTCCGGCGGGCGGCGGTCCGTCCGCGCCGGACGACGCCAAGAAGCCCACCCCGGGCCCGGCCACCACCGCCACCACCCCTCAGCCCCCTTCTCCCTCCACCGCCCCACCCGCCCCGCCCGGTCCCGCCGTCTCCGGGGCGTTGAAGGGCAAGGTCGTCGTGGTCGACCCGGGGCACAATCCCGGGAACTTCCAGCACACCGCCGAGATCAACCGCAAGGTGGACATCGGGTCGGCGATGAAGGAGTGCGACACCACCGGCACCTCCACCAACGACGGTTATCTGGAGGCCCGGTTCACCCTGGACGTGGCGCACCGGCTGCGGGATCTGCTCCAGGCGCAGGGCGCGACGGTGAAGCTGACCCACGACGCCGACCGGCCGTTCGGCCCCTGCATCGACGAGCGGGCCAGGATCGGCAACGAGGCGAAGGCCGACGCGGTGGTCTCGATCCACGCGGACGGCTCGGGCGCGGGCAACCGCGGCTTCCATGTGATCCTGCCCGGCAGTGTCACCGCGGGCGGCGCGGACACCCGCCCGATCCTCGCCACCTCCAAGGACCTGGGCGAGCGGATCGCGGGCAACTTCCTGCGGGAGACGGGCACTCCGCCGTCCAACTACGTGGGCGAGCGCACCGGCCTGGTCACCCGCACCGACCTGGGCGGTCTCAATCTCTCAACGGTTCCGAAGGTGTTCGTCGAATGCGGCAACATGCGCAACGCCACCGACGCCGCACAGCTCACCAGCGGCGACTGGCGGCAGCGCGCGGCGAAGGGGATCTCTGAGGGAATCGTGAGTTTCCTGCGCGGGTAGCGATCTCCGTCCCGTTCGGGGCGGACAGCCCGATCGCCGGGGGGTAGGGTCCCTACGATGAGGGCCACCCCCGCGCTCGCACCGGTCCCGTACGGCGGCATGGTGACAGCGACGCCTCCAGCAGTGCCGATGCAGAGACGACTGACGAAGGACCTGAAGTGAATATCCGCTCCCTCACTAGAGGCGACGGCGTGGTGATCGGAGCAGCGGTACTGCTGTTCATCGCGTCGCTTCTCGACGTAACCGGCTGCGACGGCCCCGACGCCGTGTGCGACTCGCTGGAGACGAACGCCTGGGGCCTGAGCCTCGGCCTCGGTCTCGGCACCTACATGCTGGGCGTCGCCGGTGCCGCGCTGGTGGTGCTGGCCCGACTCGCCCCGCAGCCCCGCAAGGTCGCCGGTCTCGACCTCGGCCAGGTGGGCGCCGCGCTGACGGTCGCCGCCGCCTGGTCGCTGCTGTGGTGGACGCTGGACGCGGAGAGCGTCGGGGTCGGTCTGATCCTCGGTCTGATCGCCGCGCTGCTGACGGCGGGCGGCGCGATCGCCGCGCCGCTGGTCCCCGCCCTCAAGACCGCTCTGGTCCCGGCGCCCCGTCCGGCCGCCCCGCAGCCCTACGGCGGTCAGCCGCAGGCCGGTTACGGCTACCCCGGCGCCCAGCAGCAGCCGCCGCCGTCGTTCGGCGGGCAGCAGCAGCAGCCGGCGTTCGGCGGACAGGCGCCCGCGGCTCCTCCGGCCGCCGACTTCTCGCCGTTCTGGTTCGCGGTGCCGGTGGCCCGTCCGCTGTTCGCGGAGGACGGTTCGCCCAACCCGATCGCCGAACTGGCGCCGGGCACCTGGTACCTGGCCGTGGAGCAGCGCGGCCCGGCCCTGGTCGCCCAGACCCAGGACGGCCGCCGGGGTGTCCTCCAGGACACCAGCGGCATCCAGCGCGGCTGACCACCCGCCCGGTCCAGTTACGGCCCTCCGCCCTTCCGGGTGGGGGGCCGTTGCCGTACAGTCGCCCCCTGCGTATCTGATGGTCCATCAGATATATGAACCCCCGGGAGGTGCCGTGCGGCTAGGACTGGCCCTCGGCTACTGGGGCCGCGGCCCCGCCGCCGAGCATGTGCCGCTGGCGCAGGAGGCGGAACGCCTCGGATACCACTCGGTGTGGACGGCCGAGGCATGGGGCTCGGACGCCTTCACCCCGCTGACCTGGCTGGCCGCGCACACCTCCCGGATCCGGCTGGGCACGGCGGTGGCCCAGATGGCGGCCCGCTCCCCCACCGCCACCGCGATGCACGCCCTGACCCTGGACCATCTCTCCGGCGGCCGGATGACGCTGGGCCTCGGTCTGTCCGGCCCGCAGGTGGTGGAGGGCTGGTACGGCCGCCCGTTCCCGGCGTCCCCACTGACCGCGGTCCGGGAGTACGTCGATGTCGTACGGCAGGTGCTGCGGCGGGCGGCGCCGGTGGAACTGGACGGCCGCTTCCATCCGCTGCCCTACCGCGGCCCCGACGCCACGGGGTTCGGCAGACCCCTCAAGCCGATCACCCACCCCCTGCGCCCCGATCTGCCGGTGCTGCTGGGCGCGGAGGGCCCGAAGAACGTGGCACAGACCTGCCGGATAGCGGACGGCTGGCTCCCGCTGTACTGGTCCCCGTTCCGCCCACCCCAACTCCCCCCACTCCCGCCGGACTTCATGGTGGCCCCGATGGCGCAGGCGCGGGTGTGCGCGGACGTGGCGGAGGGACTGCTGCCGGTGAAGGCGATGCTGGGCTTCTACATCGGCGGCATGGGCCACGCGACCCGCAACTTCCACGCCGACCTGATGGCCCGCATGGGGTACGCGCAGGAGGCGGGCCGCGTCCAGGAACTGTTCGCGGCGGGCCGCCGGGAGGACGCGATCAAGGCGGTACCGGACGAGTTCGCCGACGAGATCTCCCTGATCGGCCCAAGAGCACGCATAGCCAACCGCCTCGACCTATGGCGCCGCCCCCCGGTAACGGACCTCCTACTCCTGTCCCCGGACCCCCACACCTTGAGAGCCCTGGCAAACCTCAACTCCTAAGACTCCCCTCACTGGCACGCCCCTAGGGGCGCGGGGAACTGCGCATCTCTTCGCAAGCACAGAGAAACGGCACCCCTCAAATTCCCGCACCCACACCCCCCAGGGGCGCGGGGAACTGCGCGACCAGCCCCCACCCACCCGCACCCGCCCCACAACCCCCGACCCACCCCCACCCAAGGCGCCGCAAACTAACAGCAACACCCCGAATCCAACCCGAGCGGCAACCTCTCGCCCCCAAACACCGCACAGGTCGCCTCGTCCCCCCCAATCGCCGCGACCGCCAGCACCAACGCCCCCGCCGTCCACGTCGTCAACTCCCGAGGCCACACCGCGTCGTCCTCGAAGACGTACCCCGTCCAGTACAGCCCCGACTCCGGCTCCCGCAGATGCTGGATGGACCGCAGCACCTCCAGCGCCCGGTCCGACTCCCCCGTCACCCACAGCGTCAGCGCCAGCTCCGCCGACTCCCCACCGGTCACCCACGGATTCGGCACCACGCACCGCACCCCGAGCCCCGGCACCACGAACCGCTCCCACCCCTCCGCGATCCGCGCCGTGGCCTCCGCGCCGGTCAGCGCGCCGCCGAGCACCGGGTAGTACCAGTCCATGGAGTACCGGCCCTTGTCCAGGAACCGTTCCGGATGGCGGCGTATCGCGTGCCGCAACATGCCCGCGGCCAGCTCCCAGTCCGGCTGGGGCTCCTCCCGCTGTTCGGCGATGGCGAGCGCGCAGCGCAGCGCGTGGTGGATGGAGGAGGACCCGGTGAGCAGCGCGTCGGTGGTCGCCGTGCCGTCGTCCTCGCGGCGCCAGCCGATCTGGCCGCCGGGCTGCTGGAGCCGCAGCACCCAGGCGACGGCGGCCTGCACGACCGGCCACATCCGGTCGAGGAACGGGTCGTCGCCGGTGGAGAGATAGTGGTGCCAGACGCCGACGGCGACATACGCGACGAAGTTGGACTCCCGGCTCCGGTCGGTGACCTCGCGGGCGTCGCCGTCGGCGTAGGCGGCGTACCAGGAGCCGTCGTCGTTCTGGTGGGCGGCGAGCCAGCGGTAGGCGCGCTCGGCGGCCTCGTGCTCCCCGGCCGCGTCCAGCGCCATCGCGGCCTCGACATGGTCCCAGGGGTCGAGATGGTGGCCGCGGAACCAGGGGATCGCCCCGTCGGCGCGCTGGATCGAGCGCAGTGCGGCGACGGTGGCGGCGGCCTGTCCGGCGGTGAGGACCCCGGGCAGGACGAGGTGCTCGGTCCGGGGCGTGGTCACTGGGCGTCCGCCCGGGGCAGGTGGGGCTTGGTCGCGTAGGCCACGAAGCTCTTGCCGATCAGCGGGTTGAGCGCCTGCTCGGCGACCCGGGTGGCCAGCGGCTTCTTCATGATGTCCCAGACCAGCAGCTTGTGGTACGCGCGTACCGGCAGCGCCTGGTCGTTGTCGACGCCGAACGCGCACTTCAGCCACCAGTACGGGCTGTGCAGGGCGTGGGCGTGGTGGCTGCCGTACGGCTTGAGGCCGGCCTCGCGGACCCGGGCGAGGAGTTCGTCCGCCTTGTAGATGCGGATGTGGCCGCCCTCGACCTCGTGGTAGGCGTCGGACAGGGCCCAGCAGACCTTCTCGGGGCCGTAGCGGGGGACGGTGACGGCGAGCCGGCCGCCGGGGCGCAGCACCCGGACCATCTCGGCGAGGACGCCCTTGTCGTCGGGGATGTGCTCCATCACCTCGGAGATGATGACGACATCGAAGGACCCGTCGGGGAAGGGCAGGGCGAGGGCGTCGCCCTCCAGGGCGGTGGCGGTGGCGCCCGCGGGGGCCTCACCGGCCTCCTTCATCGCGGCGAACCAGCGGGTGACCTCGCGGATCTCCTCCTTGTTCCGGTCCAGCGCGACGACCCGGGCGCCGCGCCGGTAGCACTCGAACGCGTGCCGTCCGGCGCCGCAGCCGAGGTCCAGGACGCGGTCGCCGGGGGCGATCGGGAACCGGGAGAAGTCGACGGTCAGCACGTGGCCCTGCTTTCGCGGTCGGGGAGGGGGGCGGGCGTGGGGGCGGGAAGGGGGGCGGGCGCCGGGCGGCGGGCGACGGCCTCGCGGTAGCGGGCGACCGTGCCCTGCGCGGCGCGGGCCCAGGTGAAGTGGCGCAGGACCCGGTCCCGGCCGTTCGTGCCGAGCCGGGTCCGCAGGTCGGCGTCGCCGAGGAGGCGGCTCAGTCCGGCCGCGAGGGCGCCGGGGTCGCCGGGCGGTACGGCGAGGCAGGTCTCGCCGTCGGGTCCGGCGACCTCGGGGATGGCTCCGCCGGTGGTGGCGACCAGCGGGGTGCCGGTGGCCATGGCCTCGGCGGCGGGCAGCGAGAACCCCTCGTAGAGCGAGGGCACACAGGCGGCCTCGGCGGAGCGGACCAGGTCGACGAGGTCCGCGTCGGAGATGCCCTTGACGAACTCGACGGCCCCTTCGAGCCCGTAGCGGGTGAGGGCCTGGGCGACCGGGCCGCCGGTGGGGCGGGTGCCGACGACGACGAGATGGGCGGCGGGGTGTTCGGCGCGGACCTTGGCGAGCGCCTCGACCAGATGGACCAGGCCCTTGAGCGGGACGTCGGCGCTGGCGGTGGTGACGATCCGGCCGGGGACGCGCGGCACGGACGGGTCGGGCGAGAACAGGTCGGTGTCGGCGCCGATGTGCACCACATGGACGCGGTCGGGGCGTACGCCGAGCTGGTCGACGATCTCGGTGCGGGAGGTGCCGGAGACGGTGAGCACGGCGGGCAGCCGGCGGGCGACCCGCTTCTGCATCCGGGTGAAGGCGTACCAGCGGCGGACCGCGTAGCGGCGCTGCCAGGTGTCGGCGGCGTCCAGTTCGAGGCGGCGGTCGACGGTGATGGGGTGGTGGATGGTGGTGACCAGGGGGGCGCCGAGGTCGCCGAGCAGTCCGTAGCCGAGGGTCTGGTTGTCGTGGACGACGTCGAAGTCGCCGCGCCGGGCGCGCAGTCCGCGGCCGGCCCGCAGCGAGAAGGTGAGGGGTTCGGGGAAGCCGCCGGTCCACATGGTGGCGACTTCGAGGGCGTCGATCCAGTCCCGGTACTCGGCGCGGCCCGGGGTGCGGAACGGGTCGGGCTGGCGGTAGAGGTCGAGGCTGGGCAGCTCGGTGAGGCGCAGCCGGGCGCCCTCGTCGTCGAGGACCGGGTAGGGCTGGGCGCCGATCACCTCGACGTGGTGGCCGAGGCGGGCGAGTTCACGGCTGAGGTGGCGGACGTAGACGCCCTGGCCGCCGCAGAACGGGTTTCCCTTATAGGTGAGGAGCGCGATGCGCAGCGGTCGCGAGCCGTCTGCCGCGGGACCGTCATGAGCCCTTTCCCGACTGGCCTCAGCGGTCACTCTGGGCCCCCTTCTGCCTGCGACAACAGTGAGATTACGACGGGACGCTAATCTAGAACAAGTTTCAGACTTGATCGTCCGGGAGGCTCCGAATCTACCGGCTGGTAGGGCCGGGGCGAGAAGTGGATCAGGTGATTCGCGCCACGGCGGGCGAGATCGCTCCCGCCCTGCCATGCTGTCTGATCGCCCCCTCTACTCACGGACTGTCACAAGACGTACGGAACGGGAACCATGCCTGCGGAAGCCAAGGTGACCAAGGTGGAAGCCAGCGGTACGAGCACCGGCTCGCCGCCGCTCACGGAGCGGCAGGAGGCGCGGCGCCGCCGCATCCTGCACGCCAGCGCGCAACTGGCCAGCCGGGGCGGGTTCGACGCGGTGCAGATGCGGGAGGTCGCGGAGTCCTCGCAGGTGGCTCTGGGCACGCTGTACCGGTACTTCCCGTCCAAGGTGCATCTGCTGGTGGCCACGATGCAGGCGCAGTTGGAGCATATGCACGGCACGCTGCGCAAGAAGCCTCCGGCGGGCGAGACGGCGGCGGAGCGGGTCGCGGAGACCCTGATGCGGGCGTTCCGGGCGCTCCAGCGCGAGCCGCATCTCGCCGACGCGATGGTCCGGGCGCTCACCTTCGCGGACCGCAGTGTCTCTCCCGAGGTCGACCAGGTGTCCCGGCAGACGACGGCGATCATCCTGGACGCCATGGGCCTGGACCATCCCACCCCCGCTCAGCTCTCCGCGGTCCGCGTCATCGAACACACCTGGCACTCCGCCCTGATCACCTGGTTGTCGGGCCGCGCGTCGATCGCCCAGGTGAAGATAGACATCGAGACGGTGTGCCGGCTGATCGATCTGACGGAGACCGGGCGGGAGTGACCGGGGTCAGGGCGAGACGCTCGGCGGGGTCACGCAGGCGCGGGACCACCCCACCGCAAACAGGACCACTCCGCTGAAGTCCCTCGCCTTGTCCCCCGCCCCCTGGGCGACCATCTGCTCCTTCGTGAGCGAACCGGCTGTCACATTCAGCATCCAGTCCCCACTCTCCAGACTCCACGCCACCCCGTACGACTCGTCGTGGAGCGGCTCGCCCTCCCAGCCACGCTTGTGCAGCACGGCCACGAGCCGGTCCATCGCCGTCCGGTCCGGCACCCCCTCCGTCTCGATCCGGCCCACCACCTGGCACTTGTTCAACTTCAGTTCCGCCGGATCGATAGGCGGCAGCACCAGTTCGCCGAACGCTCCCGCGTCGGCCGCCGCTTCGATGTCCTGGCGGGCGGAGGCGTTCGTGTGCGTGCCGGCCTGCTCCTGCGGGGACGCGTCCTGGTCGGTGGGCGGCGCGCTCGTCGGGGGCGCCGTACTCGTGCGCGCCGCCGCACTCGCGGACGCGGCGGTGGTCGTCGGGGCCGCCGCCCCGGTCCGGCCGTCCGCGCCGCCGCATCCCGTCAACACCGTTCCCGCCACCGCCACGACCGCGACCGCCATCCGTACCCGCATGTGACCCCACCCCACCCGATCTCTTCACACAGTGCGGCGGAGTCTCGCACACAGGTTCCACATCCTGATCCCAACCCCCCTCATTCCTCCGGCGGAAACACCACCTCCCCGCTCCCCGCCAGCGCCAGCGTGATCGCCTCCGCGGGGCAGAGTTCCGCCGCCGTCAGGACGCGTTCGTGGGCGTCGGTCTCCGGGTCGACCGGGTGGGACTGGCGGGCGGTGTCCAGCCGGAAGGCGTCCGGGGCGTGGTGGACACAGTTCGCGGAGCCGATGCACAGCGCGCGGTCGACCTCGATCTGCCAGCGGTCGCCCATGGGCTAGCCCTCCCACCCGGCCGGGAGGTGGATCATCTTGTGCTCCAGGTACTCGCCGTACCCCTCGGGCCCGAACTCCCGTCCCAGACCGGAGTTCTTGTAGCCGCCGAACGGGCCCAGCATGTCCAGGCTGAAGGTGTTGACGGAGTAGGTGCCGGTGCGGACCTGGCGGGCGACGCCGAGTCCGCGCTCCACGTCGGCCGTCCACACACTGCCGCTGAGCCCGTACTCGGAGTCGTTCGCGATCTTCACGGCCTCGCTCTCGTCGCCGTACGGGAGCAGGCAGATCACCGGGCCGAAGATCTCCTCGCGGGCGATCCGCATACTGTTGTCGACGTCGCCGAAGAGGGTCGGCTCGACGTACCAGCCGCGGTCCAGGTCCGCCGGGGTGGAGCCGCCGGTGAGGATCTTCGCGCCCTCCTCCTGGCCGATCCGGATGTAGTCCAGGCTGCGCTGCTGCTGGCGCCGGGCGACCAGCGGCCCGACCTGGGTCGCCGGGTCCAGCGGGTCGCCGACCACCAGCGCCCCGGCCGCCGCGGTGAACGCCTCGGCGAACTCGTCGTAGCGCGAGCGCGGCAGCAGGATGCGGGTCTGGGCCACGCACGCCTGGCCGTTGTTCATCCAGGCGGCCGGGACCACCCCGGCGACCGTGGACTCCACGTCCGCGTCCGGCAGCACCACCGCCGCCGACTTGCCGCCCAGTTCCAGGGTGACCCGGGTGAGGTTGCGGGCGGCGACCTGCATGACCCGCCGCCCGGCGGCGACCGACCCGGTGAAGGACACCTTGTCGACGCCGGGGTGCCCGACCAGGTACTCGCTGGTGTCGCGGTCGGCCGGGAGGATGGACAGCACGCCCTCGGGCAGTCCCGCGTCCCGGGCGATCTCGCCCAGCAGATACGCGTCGAGCGGGGACTCCGGGGACGGCTTGAGCACCACCGCGCACCCGGCGAGCAGCGCGGGCGCGAGCTTGGCGGCGGCGACGAACTGCGGGACGTTCCAGGGCACCACGGCCGCGACCACGCCGACCGGTTCCCGCCGCACCAGGATGCGGCCGAGCACCCCGGCGCGGGCCTCCTCGTGGGGGAAGCCGCGGGCGACGGTGATCGCCGTGTCCCAGACCATCATCGCGCCGAGCGCCTGCGCGAGGACGCTCCAGGAGTACGGGGAGCCGTTCTCGGACGAGATCACCCGGGCGATCTCGTCATGGCGGGCGGCGATGCCGTCCTTGATCCGGCCGACGACCTCGATCCGCTCGTCCAGGGTCAGCCGGGGCCAGGGGCCCTCGTCGAAGGCGCGCCGGGCCGCCGCGACCGCCCGGTCCACGTCCGCCGCCGAGGCGTGCGGCACCCGCCCGATGACCTGCTCGGTGTGCGGGGAGACCACCTCGATGACGTCCTCGCCGTGCGGATCGGTCAACTCCCCGCCGATGTACAGCTGTCGGTACTCCACTGGCCCGGTCCCGGTCATGCCGACCGCCTCCCCGGGGCCGTCCGCCGACCCCACCTGAGAACCTGAGAACCTGAACATCAGAACCTGACGCTCTGTCAGATCACTGACTACGAAGACTGATACCAGCAAGCCCGGCAGGAGTCCACGGGCAGGGACGCGGTGGAGCGACCCGGCCCGGTCGCCCGCCGCCCGGCGGACCACATGATGGATGACCGGGGCTCCCATAGGAACCCGTTCTAGTTATAGTGGCCGGAACGCGGCGATGGGGGAGTCATGGCGCAGACGCACGATCACGGCGGCGGCGTCCGCTCCCTCCAGGTCCCCATCCCGGACAACCCCCTCGGCCACACCCTCGTCTACGTGGTGGACACCGACCGCGGCCCGGTGCTGATCGACACCGGCTGGGACGACCCGGCGTCCTGGGACACCCTCACCGACGGGCTGATCGCCTGCGGCACCGCCGTGTCCGAGATCCACGGGATCGTCGTCACCCACCACCACCCCGACCACCACGGACTGTCCGGCCGGGTGCGCGAGGCGTCCGGCGCCTGGATCGCGCTGCACGAGGCGGACACGGCCGTGGTCCGCCGCACCCGCACCGCCCGCCCCGAGCAGTGGTTCACGTACATGGCGGCCAAGCTCGCCGCGGCCGGTGCCCCCGAGGAGCACATCGCCCCGCTGCGCACCCCGTACACCCGCCGCCCCTACTCCCCCGCGCTCCCGGACCGGCCGATCGTGCCCGGTGAACTCCTCGATCTGCCGGGGCGGCGGCTGCGCGCGGTCTGGACGCCCGGCCACACCCCCGGCCATGTCTGTCTGCATCTGGAGGAGGAGCACCCCGCCCGGCTCCCCGGCCACGGCCGGCTCTTCTCCGGCGACCATCTGCTGCCCGGGATCACCCCGCACATCGGGCTGTACGAGGACCCTGCCGACCCCACGCCCACCGACCCGCTCGGCGACTACCTGGCCTCCCTGGAACGGGTCGCCGCCCTCGCGCCCGCCGAGATCCTCCCGGCCCACCAGCACGCCTTCACCGACCCCGGCGACCGGGTCCGCGCACTGCTCGACCACCACGAGACACGGCTGCGCGAGCTGCTCGCCCTGCTCGCCGAGCCGCTCACCGCCTGGCAGCTGGCCACCCGGATGACCTGGAACCGGCCCTGGGACCGCATCCCCTACGCCTCCCGCACCATCGCCGTCTCCGAGGCGGAGGCCCATCTGCGGCGGCTGGTGAAGCAGGGCCGCGCGGAGCCGGTGACGGGCAGCGACCCGGTGACGTATGTCGCGGTGTGAGGCGGGATGGGCCGTTCGGGGCGCCCGGTAGAGTGAGCGGGTCGTCAACACATCCGCACCACATCCGTACGCGAGGAAGCCGGTCGGCATCCACCGCCGACCCGCGACCGTACGAGCCCCCCGCCGGGCTCCCCGCCGGACCGCCTCCTACGGACTCCCCGCAGGAAAGGGCATCCGCCGATCATGTTCGTCCGCCGCAGTGCCGCGGTCGTCGCCGCCGCCGTCGGGATCGGCGCCGTCGCCGCCCCGCTCGCCCAGGCCGCCGATCCGACGCCGTCCCCCTCCGTGACCGTCCCGGAGGGGCTGTACGGCACGGCCGACCCGACCTACGACGGGGTCTGGCGGCAGTCGCTCGCCCTGCTCGCCCAGCGGTCGGTGGGTGTGACCCCGGCCGGACAGGCCCAGGACTGGCTGGCCCGGCAGCAGTGCGAGAACGGCGGCTTCGCCGCCTTCCGCCCCGACCCCCGGGTGAACTGCGACCCCAAGACCGCGCTCGACTCCAACAGCACGGCCGCCGCCGTCCAGGCCCTCGCCGCGCTCGACGGGTACGAGGCCGCCACCGGCAAGGCCGTCGGCTGGCTGAAGTCCGTGCAGAACCCGGACGGCGGCTGGGGCTACACCCCCGGCGGGCCCAGCGACACCAACTCCACGGGACTGGTGATCGGCGCGCTGGCCGCCACCGGGCAGCAGCCCGCCGAGGTCCGCAAGAACGGCGAGTCCCCCTACGACGCCCTCCTCGCCCTGAGCGTCCCCTGCACCGCGGACGGCGGCGGCGCCTTCGCCTACCAGCCCGAGAAGAACGGCGACCTGGTCGCCAACGCCGACGCCACCGCGGCCGGGGTGCTGGGCGCGCTCGGCGCCGGACTCAACGCGAACACCGGCACCCCGGGCGGCCCGGCCGCGGCCGAGTGCGCCGACGCCACCAGCCCCGCGCAGGCCGCCGCCAACGGCACCGCCTGGCTGACCGCCGCCCTCGCCGGGAACGACGACCACCTCGTCTCCAGCCTGCCGGGCGCCGAGGACCAGCCGGACTACGGCAACACCGCCGACGCCGTGGTCGCGCTCGCCGCGCGGGGCGAGCAGAAGCAGGCCCGCGCCTCCATGGGCTGGCTGGAGGCCAACGCCGCCGACTGGGCGAAGCAGTCCGGCCCCGCCGCCTACGCCCAGCTCGTGCTGGCCGCGCACGCGGCGGGCGACGACCCCCGGGAGTTCGGCGCCACGAACCTGATCAACCAGCTCAACGCCACCGGCCCGGTGCCGGAGTCCATCGAGGACCTCGTCGACAAGCGGCTGGTGGAGAAGGACACCACGGCCGCGAAGGACGAGGACTCCCCGTTCGGCGTGTGGTGGTACGTCGGGGTCTTCGGTGTCGTCGGCGTCGGCATCGGCTTCCTGGTCAGCGGCCGTCGCCGGGGCGGCGGGCAGTGACGCTCCGCGGGCTGCCCGTCCTGCTCCTCGCGGCCGTGGTGCTGGCCCTCACCGGCCTGGCGGGCCCGGCCCACGCCACCGGCTACCGCTACTGGTCCTTCTGGGAGCGCGCGGGCGGACAGTGGAGCTACGCCGACCGGGGTCCGTCGCTGGCCCGCCCCGCCGACGGTGCCGTCCAGGGCTTCCGGTTCGCGGTGAGCGAGAACTCCCAGGACGCCGCCAAGCCGCGCGGCGATGCCTCCTTCGCGGGCATCTGCGCCGGGACCGAGCCGCGTCCGGACACCAAGCGGGTCGCCCTCGTCCTCGACTTCGGCACCCGCCCGGACGCCCCCTCCGGCGAGACCCCGCCCGCACCTCGGACGGCCTGCGCCCAGGTCGCCCCGGACGCCACCACGGCCGAGGCGCTCGCCGCCGTCGCCAAGCCACTGCGCTACGACTCCAACGCGCTGCTGTGCGCGATCGCCGGGTACCCGGCGAAGGGCTGCGGCGAACAGGTCGCGGCGGGCGCGGCCGACCAGGCCCCCCACGGCCCGAACGCCTCCGACGCCTCCGGCGACAGCGGCCCGGCGCTGGGCGTCTGGGCGGGCGCGGCGGCGGTCCTCGCCCTGGGCGGCGCGGCGGTGTGGCAGACCCGGCGCCGACGACGTGCGTGAGCGGAGCGACGGTCCCGGGGCGGACGACGTGCGTGACCAGGACGGCCGTACCGGCGCGGACGACGTACGTCACCAGGACCGCCGTACCGGCGCTGACGACGTGCGCCGCAGAGACCGCCGCCCCCGCGCAGGGGCGACCGTGCGACCCGCGACGGTGGCGCCGCACGCCTCCGTCCATCCCGGCGCCTGGTGGCTGTGGTCGCTGGCGCTGGGCGTCGCCGCCACCCGTACCACCAATCCGCTGCTGCTGGCCCTGCTGATCGCGGTCTCCGCGTATGTCGTGGCGGTCCGTCGCCCGGACGCCCCCTGGGCCCGCTCCTACGGCGCCTTCCTGAAGCTGGCGCTGGTCGTCGTCGCCGTACGGCTCCTCTTCGCGGTGCTGCTCGGCAGTCCGCTGCCCGGTACGCAGGTGCTGCTCACGCTGCCCGAGGTGCCGCTGCCCGACTGGGCGCAGGGCATCCGGCTCGGCGGCGAGGTGACCCTGGAGTCGCTGCTCGCCGCGTTCTACGACGGACTGCGGCTGGCGGCCATGCTGATCTGCGTCGGCGCGGCGAACGCGCTGGCGAACCCGTCCCGGCTCCTGAAGTCCCTGCCGGGCGCGCTGTACGAGATGGGCGTGGCGGTCGTCGTCGCCCTCACCTTCGCCCCGCATCTGATCGCCGACGTCCGGCGGCTGCGCGCGGCGCGCCGGCTGCGGGGCCGACCGGACCGGGGCGTCCGGGGTCTCGCCCAGGTCGGGCTGCCGGTGCTGGAGGGCGCCCTGGAGCGGTCGGTGGCGCTGGCCGCCGCGATGGACGCACGGGGCTACGGCCGCACCGCCGAGGTCGCGCCCGCCGTGCGCCGGACCACCGCCGCGCTCACCCTCGCCGGGCTCCTCGGAGTCTGCGCCGGGACGTACGGGCTGCTCACCGCGGCGGGCGGCACCTACGGGCTGCCGGTGCTGCTGCTGGGGCTGGCCGCCGCGGTGGCCGGGCTGTGGCTCGGCGGGAAGCGCTCGCCCCGCACCCGCTACCGCCCCGACCGCTGGGACCGGCGCGCCTGGCTGGTGACCGCGTCGGGGGCGGCGGTCGCCGCCGCGCTGGTGGCCGCGGGCGCGCTGGACCCGGCGGCGCTGAGCCCCTCGGTCATCCCGCCGGTCGCGCCCGAGCTGCCGGTGTGGCCGGCCGCGGCGATCCTGCTGGGGCTGGTACCGGCGTTCGCGACCCCGCCGCCGAGCCCGCCCGTTTCCTCGAAGGAGCCGTCATGATCCGCTTCGACGATGTCTCCGTGGTGTACGCGGGGGCGTCCGGACCGGCCGTCCAGGGCATCGACTTCACGGTGCCGGAGGGCGAACTCGTGCTGCTCGCGGGCCCGTCCGGGGTCGGCAAGTCGACGGTGCTGGGCGCGGTCGGCGGTCTCGTCCCGCACTTCACCGGCGGGACCCTGCGCGGCCGGGTCACGGTGGCGGGCCGGGACACCCGCACCCACAAGCCGCGCGAACTGGCGGACGTGGTCGGCACGGTGGGCCAGGACCCGCTGGCGCACTTCGTCACCGACACCGTCGAGGACGAGCTGGCGTACGGCATGGAGTCGCTCGGGGTCGCCCCGGACGTGATGCGCCGCCGGGTCGAGGAGACCCTCGATCTGCTGGGCCTGACCGAGCTGCGGCACCGCGCCCTCGCCACGCTCTCCGGTGGACAGCGGCAGCGGGTCGCCATCGGGTCCGTGCTCACCCCGCACCCCCGGGTGCTGGTGCTGGACGAGCCGACGTCCGCGCTGGACCCGGCGGCGGCCGAGGAGGTCCTCGCCGTCCTCCAGCGTCTGGTGCACGACCTGGGGACGACCGTGCTGCTGGCAGAACACCGGCTGGAACGGGTGGTGCAGTACGCCGACCAGGTCGTACTGCTCCCGGCGCCGGGCGCGGCGCCGGTGCGGGGCACCCCGGCCGAGGTGATGGCCGTGTCGCCGGTGTTCCCGCCGGTGGTGGAGCTGGGGCGGCTGGCGGGCTGGTCGCCGCTGCCGCTGACGATCCGCGACGCGCGGCGCCGGGCGGGGACGGACGGGGGGCTGCGGGAACGGCTGGCGGACCGGGCGCCGAGGCCGGTGAAGGACTCGCCCGGCGACTCCGGTGTGCTCGCCGAGGTCCGTGCCCTCTCCGTCCGGCGGGACCGCGTCCCCGCCCTGCGCGCGGTCGATCTGACCGTGCGGCCCGGCGAGACGGTCGCGCTGATGGGCCGCAACGGCGCCGGGAAGTCGACGCTGCTGTCCGCGCTGGTCGGGCTGGTGCCGCCCGCGTCGGGCGCGGTGCTGGTCGGGGGCGTGGTCCCGGCGAAGACACCGCCGCGCGAACTGGTCCGCCGGGTCGGTCTGGTCCCGCAGGAGCCGCGGGACCTGCTGTACGCGGACACGGTCGCCGGGGAGTGCGTGGCGGCGGACCGGGACGCCGGGGCGGCGGCGGGCACCTGCCGGGCGCTGGTGACGGAGCTGCTCCCGGGCGTCGGGGACGGCGTCCATCCGCGTGATCTCTCCGAGGGCCAGCGGCTCGCGCTCGCGCTGGCCGTCGTGCTGACCGCCCGGCCGCCGCTGCTCCTGCTGGACGAGCCGACGCGCGGACTGGACTACGCGGCGAAGGCCCGGCTGGTGGCGCGGTTGCGGGCGCTGGCGGCCGGGGGGCACGCGATCGTGCTGGCCACGCATGATGTGGAGCTGGCGGCGGAGCTGGCGCACCGGGTGGTGCTGCTGGCGGACGGCGAGGTGATCGCCGACGGTCCGACCGCCGAGGTGGTGGTGTCGTCGCCGTCGTTCGCGCCGCAGGTGGCGAAGGTGCTGGCGCCGGGGCGCTGGCTGACCGTGACGCAGGTACGGGAGGCCCTCGCGTGAGCGGCGGTGCGCCGATGGCGCAGACACAGGTGCAGGCACAGGTACAGGCACAGGCGCGGGCCGTCCGGCTGGGCCCCCGCTCGGTGCTGGCGCTGCTGCTGGTGAGCGCGGTCGGGGTGGCGGCGCTGGGCTGGCCGTTCCTGGCGCCGCCGGAGTCGAGCGTGGCCGCGCACGCGCAGGACGCGCCCTGGCTGTTCGCGGGGCTGCTGGTGCTGCTGGTGGCGGTGGTCGGGGCGACGATCTCGGAGTCCGGGCTCGGTCCCAAGGCGGTGGCGATGGTCGGGGTGCTGGCGGCGGCGGGCGCGGCGCTGCGGCCGATCGGTGCCGGGACGGCCGGGATCGAGCCGATGTTCTTCCTGATGGTGCTGAGCGGGCGGGTGCTGGGGCCGGGGTTCGGCTTCGTGCTGGGCTCGCTGACCATGTTCGCGTCGGCGCTGCTGACCGGCGGGGTGGGGCCGTGGCTGCCGTTCCAGATGCTGTCGATGGGCTGGTTCGCGATGGGCGCGGGCCTGCTGCCGGGCCCGGACCGGCTCCGGGGCCGGGGCGAACTGCTGCTGCTGGCCGGTTACGGCTTCGTGGGGGCGTTCGCGTACGGGACGGCCATGAATCTGGCGGGCTGGCCGTTCATGGGCGAGAACAGCACGTCGATCGCGTTCGACGCGGACGCGCCGGTGGCGGTGAATCTGGCCCGTTTCACGGCGTACTGCCTGGCCACCTCGCTGGGCTGGGATCTGGGGCGGGCGCTGGTGACGGTGGTGCTGACGTGTCTGCTGGGCCCGGCGGTGCTGCGGGCGCTACGGCGGGCGACACGGAGGGCGGCGTTCGAGGCGCCAGTCGCCTTCGAGGCGGCCTCGCGGTGAGGCCGGTCGCTTTCGAGACGCCCGCGCGGTGAGGCGCCGGTCACCTCGGACGCACCTCGCTGGGCTGGGATCTGGGGCGGGCGCTGGTGACGGTGGTGCTGACGTGTCTGCTGGGCCCGGCGGTGCTGCGGGCGCTACGGCGGGCGACACGGAGGGCGGCGTTCGAGGCGCCAGTCGCCTTCGAGGCGGCCTCGCGGTGAGGCCGGTCGCTTTCGAGACGCCCGCGCGGTGAGGCGCCGGTCACCTCGGACGCACCCGCACGGTGAGCCGCCGTGCGCCACGGGTGACGGGGACGGGTGCCCGGCGGTGAAGCACCCCACGTGACCGGGGTCACCCACGATCCCGCTTCGTAGCCCCGAAGGCTGTCATGCACGCGCCTTTACCCCCTCCGACCTGCGGTTTGAGACCCAGGTCACACCACACCAGGTACCCCCTTATGCGACCACAACTAGTAAAAGGGGTCATTGCGGTCGTATCGCAAGCCTGCTTCTGTGGACGACGTCGCAAGGCGCCGATGTGCCCCCAGGGGCCCGGCGCCGAGCCATGCCCCCGCCGCGCACCACGCGGTCGGCAGGGCGGGCCGCGACCCACCGTCCCCGAAGAAAAGGTTCACTGTGTCCGTCTCGCTCATCCGCCGTATCGCGTCCCCCAAGAAGGCCGTCACCGCCGCCGCCCTGGCCGCCACCGCCGCGGGTCTGGCGTTCACCGCCGCCCCCGCCCAGGCCGCGCCCATGGCGTCGCCCGCCTCGGCCCAGGCGATCGCGCAGCAGATGATCCCGAACTCCGAGCACTACACCGCCTTCTCCAACATCGTCCAGCGCGAGAGCGGCTGGAACGTGACCGCGACCAACGCCTCCTCCGGCGCCTACGGCCTGGTCCAGGCCCTCCCGGCGTCCAAGATGGCCTCGGCCGGTTCCGACTGGAAGACCAACCCCGCCACCCAGATCGAGTGGGGCATCGACTACATGAACTCGCGCTACGGCAGCCCCGTCGGCGCGTGGAACTTCTGGCAGGCGAACGGCTGGTACTGAGCCGTCCCCCTCAGCCCACCTGGCTGACCGCGTACGAAGGCGGCGGCCCCGGACGATCTCCGGGACCGCCGCCTTCGGCGTACCCGGGGTCCGTCCGCCTCAGGCGGTGACGGCCAGCAGCGGGAGCTGGACCAGCAGATACGCGGCGGGCGCGAGCGCTACGGCGGTCAGCAGGGCACGCACCCGCTCCTCGCCCCGGCGCGCCAGACCAAGCGTCACTCCGGCGAGCACGGCGAGACAGCCCCACGCCTGGGCGGCGTAGCCCAGTTCCCAGGCGAAGTACATGGCCTCCATGCCGAAGACGCCGCCGAGCGCGCCGAGCCCCAGGGTCCGCCGCCGTACGCTCTCCCCGGTCCGCCACCAGTGCCCGGCCACCCCGAACAGCGGCCCGCCGATCACCGCCATCACCGCCCACAGCAGGGGGTAGGCGAGCGCGCCGACGCCGTCGCGGCCGAGCGCGGCATACCCGTAGTACCCGGCGACCAGCCCGAGCGCGGCGACACCTCCGGCGACGGCGGCGGCCCGGACGGTCACCCGGGGCGCGAGCGCGGCGGCGACCCCGAAGGCGGGGAGGCACCAGACGGCGCCGGAGTTGGCGACCTGGTTCCAGGCGCCCGGCAGCCATCCCTGGGCCAGATTGGTCAGCACGCCGAGGAGCAGCCCCACAAGGAGCGCGACCCCGGTCCGCACGGCGGCGGCACGCATCCGGCTCCCCCTTCTCCCCGGTCTTCTCCGGCCCACGACCCGACAGACGCCGACTATACACAGAAGCTATACACAGGAGTTATACACGCCGAACATAGCTCAGCCGTACCCGGCACCGCGGGCTCCGCCGTACCCGGCGCCGAAGGCCCTCCCATGCTCCACTGATCCCATGCCCGAGGAGATCGAGAAGCCCGCCGTCTCCCGACGCGACCGGCGAGAGGCGCACCGCCTCCGGCTGACCTACGTCCTGCTCCTCCTGACCGTGAGCAGCGGCATGGTAGACGCGATCAGCTACCTAGCCCTCGAACATGTCTTCACCGCCAATATGACCGGCAATGTGGTGGTGCTCGGCTTCGCGACCGCGGGCGCCGACGGCTTCTCGGTGACGCACACCCTGACCTCGATCGTCCTGTTCCTGGTGGGCGCGGTAGGCGGCGGCCGGCTGGCGGGCAGGCTGGCCCGGCACGCGCGGGGCACCTGGGCCAGGATCGCGCTGGCCATCGAGGCGGCGCTGCTGCTGGCGTCGGCGGTGGTGGCGTTCACCGTGCCGCCCGGCAACCCGGCGTTCCCGTTCGTCCTGCTGGCGGTCACCGCGCTGGCGATGGGCCTGCGCAACGCGACGGTCCGCAAGCTGGGGGTGCCCGGGATCAGTACGACGACGGTGGTGACGACGACCCTGACGGCCCTGGTCTCGGAGTCACCGCTCGGCGGCGGCACCGGCGATCACGGGGCGCTGCGCGCGGCGGCGGTGGTCGCCCTGTTCTGCGGCGCGCTGCTGGGCGCGTGGCTGGTCCTGAACCATGGTCTGGGGGTCCCGCTGCTGGTGGTGGCGGTACTGGCGGCGCTGCTGGCGGCCCTGTCCTCGGGCCGCGACTGAGAACACCTCCGGACGGGCGGGAACGGGCCGACGGCGCCGGGAGGCCGTCGGCCCGAGCAACGGACGGGACGAGCGCCGTCAGACGGCGCTGACCCGCAGCTCCTTCACCCCGTTGATCCAGGCGGACCGCAGCCGCCGGGGATCGCCGACCATCCGGAGCCCCGGCATGGCGTCGGCGACGGCGTTGAAGATGAGGTCGATCTCCAGCACGGCGAGCGACTTGCCCAGACAGTAATGGGGCCCGCCGCCCCCGAACCCGAGATGGGGATTAGGATCACGGGTGATGTCGAAGCGCTGGGGCTCGCTGAAGACCTCCGGATCATGGTTGGCGGAGGCGTAGAAGATCCCGACCCGCTGGCCCTTCCTGATCCGCTTGCCGCCCAGTTCGGTGTCCTCGGTGGCGGTGCGCTGGAAGGAGACGACGGGGGTGGCCCAGCGGACGATCTCCTCGGCGGTGGTGGAAGGCCGCTCGCGCTTGAACAGCTCCCACTGCTCGGGGTGGGTGAGGAAGGCGTGCATCCCGTGGGTGATGGCGTTGCGGGTGGTCTCGTTCCCGGCGACGGCGAGCAGGAGCACGAAGAACCCGAACTCGTCGGAGGCGAGATTGCCCTCGTCCTCGGCGGCGACCAAGGTGCTGACGATGTCCTGGGCCGGACACTGCTTGCGATCGGCGGCCATGTTCATGGCGTAGGCGAGGATCTCGGCGGCGGACTCGGTGCCGACCTCCTCGGTGATGGCGTACTCGGGATCGTCGTAGGCGATCATCTTGTTGGACCAGTCGAAGATCTTGGACCGGTCCTCCTGCGGTACGCCGATCAGCTCGGCGATGGCCTGGAGGGGCAGTTCGCAGGCCACTTCGGTGACGAAGTCGAAGGGCCCGGAGCGGGCGAGGGCGCCCCGCACGATGGAGTGGGCGCGGTCGCGGAGCCGCCGCTCCAGCGTGCGGATGGCCCGGGGAGTGAACCCGCGCTGCACGATCTGCCGTACCCGGGTGTGCTCGGGCGGGTCCATGTTGAGCATGATCAGCCGCTGGGCGTCGATCGCGGCCCGCTCGATGCGCTCGTTGAACCGGATGATCGCGGTATTGACGGAGGACGAGAAGATCTCCGGATGCGTGGAAACGTACTTGACGTCGGCGTGCCGGGTGACGGCCCAGTACCCGTCGTCCTGGAACCCGGCCACGTTGCCGGACTGGGCGACCCAGCGCACCGGCTCGGCCTGGCGCAGCACGGCGAACTCGGGCAGGGGCAGGCGCTGGTGCAGCACATCGGGGTCGGTGAAGTCGAACCCTTCGGGCAGCGGATCGGGAAGCGCGGGACATGACATGGCAGCTCAGCTCCAGCCGCTCGCGTTGACGGTCACATCCGATGGCCATATCTGACGGTCCATCAGTCATCGAGTTGCGGTGAACGTAGTAACGAGTTCTACAAGTGGCAAGACCCATGACCCGCCGACTTGAACCCGTGCACGACCCTTGCGGTGATGGACATCACGTCAGCAGACTGCACAGCAGAACTAGAACGCGTACTAGTTCTGCGTGGCGGGCGGGCCGGGACTCCCGCGCCGCGCGGGTACCGGAGGAGAGGACCACCCCCATGGCCGCCGAACCCGTGATAGTCGAAGCCGTACGCACTCCGATCGGCAAGCGCGGCGGAGCGCTCGCCAACCTGCATCCCGCCTACCTCCTGGGCGAGACCTACCGGGAACTCCTGGGCCGCACCGCGATCCCCGCCGACTGCGTGGAGCAGATCATCGGCGGTACGGTCACCCACGCCGGCGAGCAGTCGATGAACCCCGCGCGCACGGCGTGGCTGACGATGGGCCTGCCGTACGAGACGGCGGCGACGACGGTGGACTGCCAGTGCGGTTCGTCGCAGCAGGCGTCGCACATGACGGCGAACCTGATCGCGGCGGGCGTGATCGACGTCGGGATCAGCTGCGGAGTGGAGGCCATGTCAAGGGTCCCGCTCGGCTCAGGCTCGAAACACGGCCCCGGGAAGCCCTTCCCCGACGAATGGAACGTCGACCTCCCCAACCAGTTCGAGGCGGCGGAACGCATAGCCCGCCACCGGAACCTGACCCGAGCGGACGTGGACGCCCTCGGCCTCCTCTCCCAGCGAAGGGCGGCGACGGCCTGGGCGGAGGAACGCTTCAAACGCGAGACCTTCGCCGTCCAGGTGCCGACGACGGAGGAGGAGCAGCACGCGGGCCAGGGCATGTGGCGCCTGGTGGACCGCGACGAGGGCCTACGGGACACGTCCCCGGAGGCCCTCGCGGGCCTGAAGCCGGTGATGCCGAAGGCGGTCCACACGGCGGGCAACTCGTCCCAGATCAGCGATGGCGCGGCGGCGATCATGTGGGCGTCGAAACGGATGGCCCGCGCGCTGAAGCTGAAGCCGAGGGCGAGGATCGTGGCCCAGGCCCTGGTGGGCTCGGACCCCCACTACCACCTGGACGGCCCCATCGACGCGACCCGCGCGGTCCTGGGCAAGTCAGGCATGACCCTGAAGGACATCGACCTGATCGAGATCAACGAGGCGTTCGCGTCAGTGGTGCTGAGCTGGTCACGGGTCTTCGACCAGACGTTGGAGAAGGTGAACGTGAACGGCGGCGCGATAGCGCTGGGCCACCCGGTCGGCGCGACGGGCGCCCGCCTGATCACAACCGCCCTTCACGAACTGGAGCGGACGGACAAGGAATTCGCGCTGGTGACGATGTGCGCGGGGGGTGGGCTGGCGACGGGCACGATCATTCAGCGCTTGTAGCACCGGCCCAGGAGAGGAAACGGGAGAAGGCGGCGGGACCGAGGGTGAGAACCGGTCCCGCCGGGGTCTTGGAGTCGCGGACGGCGATGGCGGGGGTGGGGCAGGGGGTGTCGGCGACTTCTAGGCAGTTGCCGCCCTGGTCACTGCTGTACGACGATTTCCACCAGCCGAGTTGCCCGAGCGGCGCACATTCGACGCACTCGCCACCCTGGTCACCGCTGAACGAGGACTTCCGCCAAGCGAGTTGCCCGAGAGGGGCGCACTCGACGCACGAGCCACCCTGGTCACCGCTGTAGCTGGACTTACGCCAGGTACTGCCTTCCATAGCGGTCCTCCATCACGAGCCCTTATCCGACTGCCGCGCTGGACGCCCAACCCACGAAAGCAGAGAAGACAGCGGGCCGAAAGCCAAGTACCGGCCCGTCAGGCGCCTTGGAGTCGCGAACAGCGATGATTGGGGTGACGCAAGGGGTATCGGCGACCTCTACGCAGTCGCCACCCTGGTCACCGCTGAACGAGGATTTACGCCAGGTGAGTTGCCCGAGCGGCGTGCACTCGACGCACGAGCCGCCCGTGTCTCCGCTGTAGCTGGACTTACGCCAGTTGCTGCTCTCCATAGCGGTCCTCCATCACGGATCGGATCAGCTCCGCCGAGTCCTCGATGGACAGGGCGGCGGCTCGCAGATGATCGTAACGGAGCGATCGGGACTCAACTGCGTCTGGATTGGCCGTTGGATGCCCTGTCTCGTAGTCCTCGCTGTAGACGATGGTCGGGTCGGTGGCAAAGCGGAAGATGTCGAATGAGCCCAGCAGTCCCGCGTGAATACCCGTGTCGAACGGCAGTATCTGGATGTTCACGCGAGGATTCCGCTCGAAGGACAACAGCTTCAGCAGTTGCTCTCGCATGACGTTCGCGCCGCTGACCTTGTGGTACAGCACGGCCTCGCCGAACACGGCCCAAAACACCGGGGGCTGGACCTTCTGGAAGACGCGCTGTCGAGCCAGGCGAGCGGCCGTCCGATTGTTCAGATCGTCGTCCTCCACGGCACCGAGCACCGCCCGAGCGTATGCGTCAGTCTGTAGGAGTCCATGCACCAACTGCGGCTGGAACAAACAGATCTCCCTGGCCCGCGCCTCAAGCTCGGCCACCTCCCGGAACCAGGCCGGAAGCTGACTACGCATCACCAGATCCACGAGCCTCGAAAGTGCCCCGCCCGTCCCCAGCGCCGCATCCACCCGCTCGCTGAACTGCGCGGTCGGCAGCTTCTTCGCCGTCTCGATCTGGCAGATCAGCGACGCGGTGTAATTGACGATGTCACCGAGTTGCTGCTGAGTGAGCCCGGCGGCTTCCCGATACCGGCGTAACTCGTAGCCGTAGTAGTCGAGCGGCGAGGCGCCCGGGTCGAGGATGTTGATGCGCGTCACGTCCAGCTCCTCTCACAGACCCAACCCGACCCACAGGGTGACGGGTTAATTCCAGTGAGTAGTCAGCGTAGCGACGCCGTCGCGAGCCTGGATGTGTGAACGCAAACTTCCCCCACCAGTACCGCATGAGCCTCACCGTCGCCGCGCACTCGGCCCGTCACATCCGCCGCATCATCCGGACGCTGCTCAAGGACTGGGGCATGGACGACCTGACCGACGCCACGCAGACGGCGACGACGGAGCTGATCTCGAACGTCGTACGCCACGTCCCCGACCACCACTGCACCGTACGGATCGCCCGCCACGAGACCGGCACCCGCGTGGAGGTGACGGACATGTCGTCCGCCGTCCCCGCCCCTCCCCGGACCCCTTCCCCGGACTCGGAACGGGGAAGGGGGTTGTTGCTGGTGGAGGCGGTGGCGGACAAGTGGGGCGTGGACAAGGTGCCCGGCGGTGGGAAGACGGTGTGGTTCGAGTGCCACCAGCGGACAGACCGCCCCTGACTCCTCAGCCCTCCCCGTCCATCCCGTCCCGGACGAGCACGCGCGCGACCTCCGCCCGCCCCTCGGACAGCTCGACGGCGATACGGCGCTCACGGTCGGCGTCCGGGAGGACCGTGGCGGGGACGGGCGTGGACCGCCGCAGCAGTTGGAGCCGCAGATGGGTCGGCGGGTGGGTGGAGTCCACGGCGTGGCCGCGCCGCGCACCGACCCGGCGGCGGCGCTCGTACTCGTGGCCGGGGATCTCGTCCATGCGGGCGGCGAGTTCCTCCCAGAGCCCGGCGCCGAGGTCCTTGTCACGCCCGGCCCGGCGGCCCCGCAAGCGGCGGCTGCTGATCTCACGACGCAGGGTGGTCCCGATGGACTCGGTGACGAGAAGCCGCTCCATCGCCCCGACGGCGGCATCGGAGGAACCGGCCCGCGCGGCGGCGGCGTCGGCGAGGTACTCGGCGCGCTGGGAGGCGCGCAGGGAGAGCAGGTCGAAGAGGTGCAGCAGGCAGATGACGAGGAAGCAGGGGACGGACAGCACGGCCCGGACGAGGAAGTCGAGCCAGCCGAGGCCGAGCGGCACGGGCCGGA
The DNA here is from genome assembly GCF_040652095.1 of Streptomyces sp. NPDC048290. NCBI lineage: Bacteria > Bacillati > Actinomycetota > Actinomycetes > Kitasatosporales > Streptomycetaceae > Streptomyces > Streptomyces sp. NPDC048290. Next base: position 55,625 of record NZ_JBEZLM010000032.1, on the reverse strand, counting down.
GGTAGGAGTACCAGAGGATCAGGGACCGCTCCGCGGAGCCGACGACGACTCCTCGCCGGGTGTCGTTGTTGACGAAGTGCCCGAGTTCATGGCCGAGAATGGCGATCCGCTGGGGCACGGTGAGGGACTCCCAGAGCGGGAGCCCGAGGACGAGCATCCGCCGCCGGAGCCCGAGGGGAACGACACTCGCGTTGATGTCGGCGTCCAGGACGACGACATCGACACCCCGTGTCCCCACGGCCCGCCCGACCTCGTCGATCAGCGCGTACAGCGTGGGCGCGTCCGCCCGCTTCAGCACCACCGCGTCCTCGGGCACCCGCCCGAACCGGGGCCGCATGGACCAGGCGACGGCCAGCAGCAGGACCCCGCCGACCACGCCCCCGACCCCCCGTACGCCGACGAGCAGCCAGACCCCGCTGGCCGCGATGGCGAGCGTCACCGCGTGCACGACGAGCGCGAACCCGAGGGCCAGCACCCCGAACCCGTCCAGCCGGGCCCGCTCACCGCCCCCGGCGGCCATCTCGTCCAGCAGCCTCTCCCCGTACCGCCGCGCGAGCCGCCGCCGTACCCGCTCGACCCTCCCGTACCGCTCCTCGGTGTGCTCCGGATCGACATTCCACTCACACCCGGCACACCACACCGTGAACCGGGGATCGCCCTCGACCCCGGCCCCGCACTCAGGACACACCTGCCCGACCGCCATACCCCACCCCATCCGAACATGTGCGACCCGACGTGCACATGGCGAACTTATATAGCCCATGGGCGGTACATTCCGCATGTCCATTGCAACCAGATGAAGGACGAACGTGGGGACGCCTCGACCACAGCCCACCGCCCGCCACGCGACGAAGTCCCTCCTCCTGTTCCTCATCCCGTTCCTCCTCACGGCGGCGGCCTGCACGACGGCCCGTCCCGCCCCGATCGCCGCCCCCTCGCCCCCGACCACCCCTTCGACACTCCCCAGCGTCACCGCCACCGCCCCCGAACTGGACGCGGTACTGGGGGAGGAACTGGCCGGCCGCCGAGCCGGGACCAGCGGGAACGCCAGCGTGGACTACGCGGGCGGAGAACACGGCAAGGCCCTCATCGTGGCCGTGAGCTGCGCGGGCACCGGCACGATCGAGGTCACCCTGCCGGTCGCCGAGGCGTCCTTCCCCCTGAGGTGCGGCCACACCGAACCAGCCACCACCTACAACCAGTTCACGACACCGACGACCCACAGGCCCGGCACGGTGTCGGTGACCGCCCCGAAAACGGTCACCTGGGCCGTGACGATCGGCCGCGGCGAGCCGACACCACCGGAGCCGCCCTCACCATGACTCCGGCCACTGCCCCCCACCACACGTCAGCCGCAGCACCGCCGCGACGGCGAAGACCACCGGGACCGCGTACCACCACCCCTTGCGCAGCCACCCCGCCTTGACGAAGGCGAGGGTGAGCGCGGCCATGACGGCGGCGACGGCGAGGACGAGACCGGAGGCGAACTGGGAGTGCGCCACGGTCTCGCTGTCCCAGGGTCCGGCGGGCTCGGCCATGTACGCGAGGTAGAGGAAGTAGAGGGCCGGGACATGCCCGAGGGTGAGAACGGTCCCGCAGACGCGGCTCACCGCAGTGCCTCCCTGGCGTCGTCGAGATTACGGTCGAAGCCGCGACCGTCCCGCGAAATCCGCGAGCGTCCTGAAGTCCTCGTCCCGCAGGCCGATGCGGGGATTGACATGGTGGAGCAATGCCGGGCCCGGATGGTGGGTCGTCGTGAACGTGTGGTCGGCCGCGGACTGCTCGTCGTCCACCCAGGCGAACGGGCGGCCCGCCGCGTACGTGAGCAGTGGCTCGGACTTCCAGTGCACGCCGTCGGGGCGCTCGCGGAACAGGGCCACGCCGAAGTCGACGTACGGGAGGGTGGGCAGGCCGAGTATCGGGGCTATCCAGCGGTTGGCCAGGTTCATCCAGGTCGTGGCCCAGATCAGGTCGTAGTCGAGCGCCAGTAGTGCGGGGCCGTGGGCGGGGTTGAGCCAGACCCGTAGCGGGCGGGAGCCCCCGTTCTGGTGGGGGACCCGGATCGTGGTGTAGCCCTCCGGGCGTCGCTCGGGTTTTGCCGCGTAGGGGTTCAGGGGGCCGTCGACGTCGAGGAAGAGCAGGGGGCGGCGTCGCGCGGGTCCGTCCATCGGCTCCTCCTCGTCCCCGGGCCGGGGTTACTGTGCCCGGCCCGCCTTCACCATCGTCTCCGGTGTGCTCTCCGGTTGCTGTGCCGCAGCCGAGACCGTCCGCGCCCGAGGCCCCTGCACCAGCCACACCAGCCCGAAGCCGCCCGCCACCACCAGTGCGCCGCCCGCCGCGTCCAGGACCCAGTGGTTGCCCGTCGCCACGATCGCCGCGGCTGTCAGGAGGGGGTGCAGGAGGCCCAGGGCCTTCATCCAGAGTTTCGGGGCCACGACCGCGATCGCCACGCCGCACCACAGGGACCAGCCGAAGTGCAGGGACGGCATCGCCGCGTACTGGTTGGTGAGGGACGTCAGCGTGCCGTAGTCCGGCTGGGAGAAGTCCTGGACGCCATGGACCGTGTCGATGATGCCGAGGCCCGGCATCAGACGGGGCGGGGCCAGGGGGTAGGCCCAGAAGCCGATGAGGGCGAGGAGGGTCGTGATGCCCAGGGTGGAGCGGGCCCAGCGGTAGTCGACGGGGCGGCGCCAGTACAGGACCGCCAGGACCGTCAGGGGGACCGCGAAGTGGAAGGACGTGTAGTAGAAGTCGAAGAAGCCGCGCAGCCAGTCGAGTTTCACCACCGCGTGGTTGACGGTGTGCTCGATGTCCAGGCCCACCGCGCGTTCCAGGTCCAGGATCTGCCAGCCGTGCGCCTCGGCGCGCTCCCGGCCGCCGGATATCGTGCCGCCGGTCGCCGCGAGGCGGACCTGCTGGTAGGCCGCGTATGTGACGCGGATGAGGAGGAGTTCCAGGAGGAGGTTGGGGCGGGTCAGGACCCGTTTGAGGAAGGGGAGGAGCGGGACGCGGGCGAAGCGGGACGGGACCGGTCGCGCGTACTGGGTGGGGACCGGCGACCGGTAGTAGGGGGAGGTGCGGGAGAGGAACGGGACGACCGTCGCCGCCGCCAGCGCCGCCAGCAGGACCAGGTTGTCCCGCAGTGGATGCAGCGCCTCCATGTTCGGCAGCATCATCTTCGCCGGGAGGGTCATCACGAGGATCACCGCGACCGGCCAGACATAGCGGTCAGAGGCCCGCTTGCCGACCCGGCCCACCACCGCGAGCAGCAGCCACAGCAGCTGGTGCTGCCAGCTCATCGGGGCGACCGCGATGGCCGTACAGCCCGTGATCGCCACCGCCAGCAGCAGCTGTCCGTCGCGCGCGTAGCGCACCGCCCGGCGCAGGCCGACGGCGACGACCGCCGCGCCCAGCAGCAGGAACAGGGCTATCTCCAGCGGGCCGCTCAGACCCAGCCGCAGCAGCGCGCCGTGCAGCGACTGGTTGGCCAGGTCGTCGGCCGCGCCGCCGAGTCCGGTGCCCGCGAGGTGATGGACCCAGTAGGTGAAGGAGTCGTGCGGCATCGCCGCCCAGGCCAGCGCCGTCAGCCCGGCGAACGCGCCACCCGTGGTGACCGCCGCGCGCTTGCGGCCGGTGAACCAGAGCAGCGGCGCGAACAGCAGCACGGTCGGCTGGAGCGCCGCCGCCACTCCGATCAGCAGGCCGCTCGCCCGCTCACCGCGCACCACGAAGCAGCCCAGCAGCACCAGCAGGACCGGGATGATGCTGGTCTGGCCCAGCCAGAGCGTGTTGCGCACCGGGAGCGACAGCATCAGCAGACAGATCGCGACCGGCGCCGCGAACTGTGCCGCCCGCCGCCCCACCGGCTGCGGCAGCGCCCGCGCGGCGACCAGCCCGAGCACCGCCACCAGCAGCAGCGAACCCAGCGTCCAGCCCCAGCCGAGGGCCTGCTCGGCGGCGCGGGTGAGCGGCTTGAGGACCAGCCCGCCGAACGGTGTGCCGGTGAAGCGGGAGGTGTCGTAGAGGGAGCCCTCGACGTGCAGCACACCGTTGGGGCCGACCCAGGTCTCCAGGTCGGTGAGCCGCTCGCCGCGCGGGGTGCCGAGCACGACCGCCATCTGCCGTACGGCGAGAATCGCGGCCACGATCCACAGCCCGAGCCGCGCCAGCCTCAGCCGCGCCCCCGCCTCCCCCACGGCCGCCGCCCCGAACCCCTCCGCCGGTCGCCCGCTGTGCTCCGCATTCGCCACGCCTCGTCGGCCTCCCGCCCCGTCCGCCCCGCACGTCGTGTGCGCGGGATCTCCCTTGATGAACCCTGTGATGAACCCTGTGAGGTCCACCCTGTGGTGGACCCTGTGCGGTCCACACCGCCCCGGAGAGAGACGCAGGCTACCCCTGATTCACCTGACGTCCGCTCGTCTTTTGTCCGGATGACGATACTGGCGCCGGGGTTCGCTCTCTCCGGCGGGAAGGGGCGCAGCTCACACCGACGCGCGGCAGCGGCAGGGGGGCGGCACGCGGGCGGTCCCGGCGGACCGATAGCGGACACTGAGCACTGACAGTTCAGCAGAGAGTGACGAGAGGGAACCATCGCATGAGCGACACGCAGACCACCTGGGACGCCGTGGACGACTACTTCGCCGCCCGCCTCGCCCCCGTCGACGAGACCCTCGCCGCCACCGTCCGGGACAGCGACGCCGCCGGGCTCCCGCCGATCGCCGTCTCCGCGCCCCAGGGCAAGCTGCTCCAGTTGCTCGCCCAGATCCAGGGCGCCCGGACGATCCTGGAGATCGGCACGCTCGGCGGCTACAGCACCATCTGGCTGGGCCGGGCCCTGCCCTCCGACGGACGGCTGGTCACCCTGGAGTACAGCGCCCACCACGCCGAGGTCGCCCTGCGCAACCTCGCCCGCGCGGGCCTCGGCGACCTGGTCGACGTCCGGGTCGGCGCGGCCCTGGACACCCTGCCCCGGCTCGCCGACGAGAACCCGCCCCCGTTCGACCTGGTCTTCATCGACGCCGACAAGGTCAACAACCCGCACTATCTGGAGTGGGCCCTGAAGCTGACCCGCGCGGGCAGCCTGATCGTCCTCGACAACGTCGTACGCGGTGGCCGGGTCGCCGACGCCGACAGCACCGACGACGGCGTCCGCGGCACCCGCGCCGCGATCGACCTGATCGCCGAGCACCCGCGGCTGACGGGGACGGCGATCCAGACGGTCGGCACGAAGGGGTACGACGGGTTCGCGCTCGCCCGGGTGAGCTGACCCATGGGGTGGGAGGCGGCGGGGCCCGTCAGCTCTCGTGGTAGAAGCCCACGTTCACGCTGCGCGCGGCCGTCCGGTCCTGGATGACCATCTCGCCGTTGCCGCCCCGGGGCAGCGTCACCGAACCGCCGTAGACCAGGGGCTGCGCGTACTCCCCGACGATCAGCCGGACCTCCGAGGACGGCTCCGCCTGGGAACCGCGCAGCCAGGTCACCTGCCACGCCCCCTCGGGGCCGCACAGGAACTCCAGATGCACCCGGGAGACGAACAGCCAGTCCTCCGGCGACACCAGCCGGCACACCGACGCGTCCCGTCCCACCCGCAGGACCGCCCCCGGCTCGCTGGGCGCGTCGGCCATCTGCATACCGGCCGTGGCACCCGAGTCGGCCCCGGCGACGGTGGCCATGGTGAGTTCGAGCACGTGCGCTCCCCCTGAATGCGGCTCGACCGGCCCGCCGAACGGCCCGGTACGAGGAAACTGCGTGTGCGGCGGTCCCGTTGACCGGCCGACGCCGCATGATAAATCGCCCGGCCGGACGGCGTCCGGCACACTGGGTTCATGACCGAGCGAAAGCCCCCTGGAGTCAGCTTCGAGTCCTGGACCGACCAGCAGATCCGCGCGGCCGAGTCCCGCGGCGACTTCGCCCGGCTCGCGGGCGCGGGCAAGCCCCTGCCGAGCGAGGTCGAGGCGCCGTACGACGAACTGTGGTGGATCAAGCGCAAGATGGCCCGCGAGGGCCTCGCCGTCCTGCCGCCCGCGCTCGCCCTGCGCAAGGAGGCGGAGGACGCCCTGACCGCCGCGCTCACGGCCCCCTCCGAGTACCGCGCCCGGAAGATCCTCGACGACATCAACGGCAAGATCCGCACCATGATGTTCCGCCCGCCGCCCGGCCCTCCGCTGGGGATGAAGCCGTACGACGTGGAGGACGTGCTGCGGCGCCGCCGGGAGCGGACCGGGGAGCAGTAGGCCGACGGTTCCTGCGGTTCCTGCGGTTCCTGCGGTTCCTGGGGGCGGTCAGGCGAAGTGGTCCCGTTCCGGCCCCTCCCCGGGCTGTTCGCTGCGCGCCCCGCACAGTTCCTCGTTGAGTTCCTTCACCAGGTGGACCAGGTCGGTGGGGCGGTCCGGGCCCCACCAGTCGCCGAGGAGGTCGGTGAGGGACGCCTCGCGGGCCGCGGAGAGGCGCTCGGCGACCCGCTCGCCCTCGGGGGTGAGCAGCAGGTCCAGGCCCTGGCGGTCGGCGAGGCGGCGGGTCTCGATCTGCCGGGCGGCCTCCAGGACCACGGTCAGCGGGACCGGGCCGCGCTCGGCGAGGCGCCCGGGTTCGACGGAGCCGTACCGTTTCATCCGCAGCAGCATCCAGCTCGCGGCGGGCTGGAGGTCGTAGCCCGCCCGTGCGGTGATGTCCCGGTAGATCTCCCGGCGGCCCTCGCGGGTGCCCAGCACCGACAGGGCGCGGCACACCTCGTCGTACGAGGAGCGCTCGACGGGGTTGCTGGCGAGGGTCTGGGTGACGTCCGGGGCGGTGACGCTGGCGCGCAGCCGGTCCTCCTTCAGGAACCAGGACAGCACGAAGCCGAGCAACGCGACCGGGGCCGCGTAGAGGAACACATCGGTGATGGACGAGGCGTAGGCGTGCAGCGCGGCGGGGCGCAGGGCGGCGGGGAGTTCGGCCAGCACCCGCGGGTCGCCCTTCAGGGCGCCGACGGAGACACCGGGCGGCAGCGGGACGCCCCGGAAGGCGTCGGTGAGGCGTTCGGTGAGCCGCGCGGCGAAGATCGCGCCGAACACCGCGACGCCGAACGAGGCGCCGATCGAGCGGAAGAAGGTGGCGCCGGAGGTGGCGACGCCGAGATCCTCGTAGGCGACCGCGTTCTGCACGATCAGCACCAGGACCTGCATGACCAGGCCGAGTCCCAGGCCGAAGACGAAGAAGTAGACGCTCATCAGGCCGGTCGGGCTGTTCTCGTCGAGCTGATGCAGAAGCAGCAGCCCGAGGGCGGTGATTCCGGTCCCGGCGACCGGGAAGACCTTCCAGCGGCCGGTGCGGCTGACGATCTGCCCGGAGGCGGTGGACGCGAGCAGCAGCCCGACCACCATGGGCAGCAGATGCACCCCGGACAGGGTGGGCGTGACGCCCTGGACGACCTGGAGGAAGGTCGGCAGATAGGTCATCGCGCCGAACATGGCGAACCCGACGATGAAGCTGATGACAGCGGCGAGCGTGAAGGTCCGGATACGGAACAGCTTGGGCGGCAGTACGGGTTCGGCGGCCCGCCGCTCCACCGCCACGAACACCACCGCGAGCAGCACCCCGGCCACCGCGAGGCCGATGATCTGCGGGGAGCCCCACGGCCAGGTGGTGCCGCCGAGCGAGGCGACCAGCACCAGGCAGACGGCGACGACGGCGATCAGGAACGTACCGAGGTAGTCGATGACGTGCTTCTGCCGTTTGCGCGGGAGATGCAGCACGGTCGCGATCACGATCAGGGCGACGATCCCGATGGGCAGATTGATGTAGAAGACCCAGCGCCAGCTCAGATGCTCGGTGAACACCCCGCCGAGCAGCGGTCCGAGGACGCTGGAGGCGCCGAAGACGGCACCGAAGAGCCCCTGGTAGCGCCCGCGTTCCCGGGGGGAGACCAGGTCCCCGACGATCGCCATCGACAGCACCATCAGCCCGCCGCCGCCGAGGCCCTGGAGGGCGCGGAAGCCGATCAGCATGGGCATGTTCCGGGCCAGTCCGCACAGCGCCGAGCCGATCAGGAAGATCACGATCGCGATCTGGAACAGCCGCTTCCGTCCGTACTGGTCGCCGAGTTTGCCCCACAGCGGGGTCGCGGCGGTGGACGCCAGCAGATAGGCGGTGACCACCCAGGAGAGATGGTCGAGGCCGCCGAGGTCGCTGACGATGGTGGGCAGCGCGGTGGAGACGATGGTCTGGTCGAGCGCGGCGAGCAGCATCCCGAGGAGCAGTGCGCCGATGGAGACCAGCACGCTCCGGGACACCTGTCCGTCCCCGTCCACCGGCGCCGGGACGGTCCCCTCGGTGCCGGTCACTCCCTGCGCATCGCCGGCCATCCGACCTCCCGGGCTCCCGCCGACCGTCGTGTCCCACTCGTTACCCCCTCCATCGTGGTCGGTGTGGAGGGTTATGGCCTGTCGAGTCCGTTTGGAATGTGTGATTCCGCCATTGATCCAAGACCTTGCGGGAATCCACCTCCACGAGATCTGCATAATTCGTGAAGTCCGATGGGGAGGGAACACGTGGCCGACACGGAGGGCCGGGGAGACCGGGAGGACCGGGAGGGCAGGGGCGACCGGGAGGACCGGGAAGTCCAGGAGGGCTCCGCGGTGCCGACCGAGCCTGTCGCGAGGGACACGGCGGACGACTCGGGGGTCGTGGTGGACGCGGGGCCCGTGGCGCCCCTGGTGTCCGAGAGCACCGGTGCCGCTCCGCAGGAGCGTCGCTGTCCCGAGTGCGGCGCCGGACGGGGGCCGGACAACACCCCGTCGTGCGCCTGTGGCCCCCTCGCCTCCGACGCCCTCCGCGACGCCCGTACGGCGGAACAGGCCGCGGCGGAGGACTTCGACCCGCTGCGCATCCGGCCCTACATCGACCTCACCGGCACCGCGCCCGCACCGCCCCGGCAGGGCCCCGCCGCCGACCCCGACGCCACGATGGCGCTGCGGACGGTGGCGGTGCCCCTCCCGCGCCCGGGACACGTGGAGGCGTTCGAGGCCGACGCACCCGAGACCCCGGCACCTCCCCCGGCGCCACCCGCACGGCGGTCCCGGCGCCGCAAGGGGCTGCTGATCGCGGCGGGCGGCGCCGCGGTGAGCGTGCTCGCCGCGGCCGGGTTCGCGAGCGGACTGCTCTCGTACGACAAGCCCTCCCGGGACACCGCGATGCCGGACGAGATACGGGAGGCCGTGCCGGACGCGCGGACGACCACGCCCTCCCGGACACCGGGCCCGCGCTCGGCGCCACCGCCGTCCGCCGTGGAGTCCCCGTCGGCGTCCGCCTCGTCCAGCCCATCGCCGTCCGCGTCCGCGTCCCCGTCCGCGTCGGACACGGACCCGGCCCCCACGCCCAGCGCCGACCCGACGTCCAGCCCGACACCGACCACGACGACCACACCGGACGACGATCAGCTCGGCGGCGACGGGGGCGACGACGGCGATCCCGTGGCGGTGCTCCGCCGGGGCGACCGGGGCCCCGAGGTCACCGAACTCCAGCAGCGCCTGGCCCAACTGCGGCTCTACAACGGCCGGGTGGACGACCACTTCGGCCGGGACCTGGAGAACGCGGTGTCCACGTACCAATGGGCCCGGGGCGTCCGGGCGACCGAGTGGGGCGTGTACGACGCGGCGACCCGGGAGTCACTGGAAGGGGAGACGTCGGAACCGTAGCCTCCGGCGAGAGCGGTCGGCTCCGGCAGGAACCGGCGCCTCCGGCGGGAACCCGTGGCCTCCGGCGGGAGCGGCAGCCCCGGTCCTCGCCCGGACACACCCCCTACCCCACCGCCACCTGCACCCATCCCCCGCCGACCGCGGTCACCCGCACGCCCCGCAGGTCCGGCACCACCACATCAGGTCCGTAGCGGCCCGCCCGGGGGCCGACGCCCACCACCCGCATCCCCGCGGCGCGCCCCGCCTCGATACCGGCGGACGAGTCCTCGAAGACCACGCAGTCGCCGGGCGCGGCCCCCAGTTCCGCCGCGCCCTTCAGAAAGCCCTCGGGGTCCGGCTTGCTCGCGCCGACCGACTCCGCGGTCACCCGGATCTCCGGCAGCGGCAGCCCCGCCGCCGCCATCCGCGCGGTGGACAGCGCCACGTCCGCCGAGGTGACCAGGGCGTGCGGCAGCCCGGCCAGCGACGCCATGAACTCCGGCGCGCCCGGGACCGGCACGACCCCGTCCAGATCGGCGGTCTCCTCGGCCAGCAGCCGCGCGTTGTCCGCGAGGTTGTGCTCCGTCGGCCGGTCGGGCAGCAGCAGGGCCATCGAGGTGTGGCCCTGTCTGCCGTGCACCACCTGCATCACCTCGTCGCCGTCCAGGCCCTGCCCCTCGGCCCAGCGGCGCCAGACGCGTTCCACGACGGCATCGGAGTTCACCAGCGTGCCGTCCATGTCGAGCAGCAGGGCGCGGGCGGTCAGCAGGGTCGGCGAGGCGGGGTCGGTGGCGGGCATCGGCAGCTCCAAGCGCGGGACGGAGAGGGCGCGGGGACAGAGAAAGGCGGCCCCGCCCGCCGGTCAGGGAAAACGGGCGGAGCCACTTTGTTTCTATACGGTACAAAACAAATCCGGCATCCCGCCAGTGCCCCGGAAGAATCGAACGGAGACTTCACTCACCGTTCAACCGGGTCAGCCCGGCCGACCCGGCCGGTGAGGTCCGCTCAGCCGACCCGCCCGACCCGGCCTCACCCCGCCACCGCCTCCCACAGGCTCCAGATCCCCAGCGCCGCCATGACCAGCGCCGCCACCCGGGTGATCAGCCGCAGCGGCACCCGCTTCATCAGCGCCTTGCCGCCCACGATGCCGAGCCCGGCCACCGCCCACAGCGCCAGTACCGCGCCGAGGCCCACGGAGAGCGGGTCGTCGTACCGGGCGGCGAGGTTCGCCGTCATGATCTGGGTGAGGTCGCCGAACTCGGCGACCAGGATGAGCATGAATCCGGCGCCGGACACCTTCCAGAAGGACTGGTCCTCGGGCTTGCGGACCTCCTCCTCGCCGTCGTCCTTCTTCCACAGCAGCATCGCGGCGCCACCGAGGAAGAGCACACCGGTGATCGCCGAGACGAGTTGCTGGGGGAGCAGGGTCAGGACGCTGCCCGCCGCCACGGCGAGCGCCACATGGACGGCGAACGCCGCCGCCACCCCGACGAAGACGTACGACGCCTTGTAGCGGGTGCCGAGGACCAGCCCGGCGAGCGCGGTCTTGTCGGGGAGTTCCGCGAGGAAGACGACGCCGAAGACGACGGCCGTCACGGTCAAGCTGATCAAGGGTTCCTCAATCGGTCGGGGCCACCCCACCGAGAGTGCGTCACCTCACGCGCAAGACACCTCGGCACGGCAGCACACGCGGAGCCCGTGCCGTACGGCACGGGTGTGCACTGCTTGCCGAAGGTCTCGCTGGCGGATCACGGCCGGGTGGGCCGGGTCCCGCCTCCGGGCGCCGGCTCGGCCCTCACGGGCTGAGCAGTATGTCGACGGTCCGGCGAAGAGCTACTCCCCTTCTGCGCCGTCCATCGTACGCGACGGCTTCCCGGCCGCCCGGGTGACGAACGCCACGCCGGGCGGGACGGCGGACCCCGGACCAGGGAGCGGCGGACCGACCTCCGTCGCCGTACCAGCGGCGACACGCGCGAACCCCCGTCACCGGTGCCCCGCAGCGGCGCGCCCGGCCCCCGCTCCGCGCACCGGGGCGCGTCCGTGGCCCCCGGAAAGTTCCCCGTGAATCTTGTCGTGTCATGCCCGCGTCACTAGCTTCTCACCGGACGAACACCCGTACGCAACACCGCCCCGACAGCATTCCCTCGCCCGAACGCCACCACCCCCACATTCCCAGGGAGTTCGCATGCCCAGGCTCTACGCGCGTCGACTGCTCAGCACCGTCGCCGCGGCCACCGCCCTGATCTCCGGCGCGGCGCTGTTCAACGCCCCCACCGCCGCCGCCGCGCTGCCCACCCCGGTCAGCGCCGCCACCGCCCGCACCTACCTCGCCTCCCTCACCGTGGCCACCGAGAACCGCACCGGCTACAACCGGGACCTCTTCCCGCACTGGATCACCCAGTCCGGCACCTGCAACACCCGCGAGACCGTCCTCAAGCGCGACGGCTCCAACGTCGTCACCGACTCCGCCTGCGCCGCCACCAGCGGCAGCTGGTACTCGCCCTACGACGGGGCCACCTGGTCCGCCGCCTCCGACGTCGACATCGACCACCTGGTGCCGCTCGCCGAGGCGTGGGACTCGGGCGCCGGTTCCTGGACCACCGCCCGCCGCCAGTCCTTCGCCAACGACCTCACCCGCCCGCAGCTCATCGCCGTCACCGACAATGTGAACCAGGCCAAGGGCGACCAGGACCCGGCCACCTGGATGCCGTCCCGCACCGCCTACCGCTGCACCTATGTGCGCGCCTGGGTCCAGGTGAAGTACTACTACGGCCTGTCCGTGGACACCGCCGAGAAGTCCGCGCTCACCAGCTATCTGAACGCCTGCTGACCCCACCCGGCCCTTTTGTGGCGCGGAACCTCCCCGCCGGCCCCGGTCGTTCCGTACCGTACGGGGCGACCGACGAGAAGGCGGCGATGACGTGGCGGAACTGCGCCTGGGACCACTGCTGAGGTACGCCGACGGCACCTCGGCGACCGTGTGGGTCGAATCGAGCCGTCCGTGCACCGCCGAGGTGCGCTGCGCGGACGGCTCCTCGGGTGCCTCCCGCACCTTCCAGATCGCGGGCCACCACTACGCGCTGATCCCGGTGACCGGTCTGACGCCGGGCACGACGACGCCGTACGAGGTGTTCCTCGACGGGGGCCGGGTGTGGCCGCTGCCCGGCTCGCCCTTCCCGCCGTCCGCCGTGCGCACCCCGGCCGCCGGGGACACCGTGCGGGTGGCGTTCGGGTCCTGTCGCTGGGCCGCGCCGCCGGTCGGCGAGGCGGACCCGGTCGGTCCTGACGCGCTGGACACGCTGGCCTCCCGGATCGCCGCCGACCCGGCCGCCGACCGTCCGGACGTGCTGCTGCTCCTCGGCGACCAGGTGTACGCCGACGAGACCTCCCCGGCCACCCGCCGGTGGCTGGCCGCCCGCCGCGAGCTGACCGACCCGCCGGGCGACGAGGTCGCGGACTACGAGGAGTACACCCGGCTCTACTACGAGTCCTGGCTCGACCCGGAGGTGCGCTGGCTGCTGTCCACCGTGCCGTCCTGCATGATCTTCGACGACCACGATGTGATCGACGACTGGAACACCTCCGCCGCCTGGCTCGCCGACATGCGCGCCACGAGCTGGTGGCGGGAGCGGCTGCTGAGCGGGCTGATGTCGTACTGGGTCCATCAGCATCTCGGCAACCTCTCCCCCGCCGAACTCGCCCACGACCCGCTCTACGACTCCGTGTGCGCCACCCCCGACGGCACGGACGCGCTGCGCGCCTTCGCCGCCGAGGCGGACGCCGATCCGGCCGCCGTGCGCTGGAGCTACCGGCGCGACTTCGGCCGGGTCCGGCTGCTGATGGTCGACACCCGCGCCGCCCGGGTGCTGGACGAGGAGCACCGCGCGATGCTCGACCCCGGCGAGGCGGACTGGCTGCGCGCCCAGACACGGGACGGGCGGGGGTCGTACGACCATCTCCTGATCGGCACCTCCCTGCCCTGGCTGCTGCCGCATCTGGTGCACGACGCCGAGGGGTGGAACGCGGCGCTGTGCCGGGGCGACAAGGGCCCGCGCTGGGCGCGGTTCGGGGAGAAGGTGCGGCGGGCGGCGGATCTGGAGCACTGGGCGGCGTTCCCGGCGTCGTTCGAGGCGCTGGCCGCGCTGATCGCCGAGGCGGGCTCGGGTCCGGACGCCCCGGCGACGGTGTGTGTGCTCTCCGGCGATGTCCACCACGCCTATGTCGCCGAGCCGGAGTGGCCGCGGGGCGCCGGGCCGGACGCGCGGGTGCTCCAGCTGACCTGTTCGCCGGTGCACAACTCCATCCCGCTGTCGATCCGGGTCGGGTTCCGTTTCGGGTGGAGCCGGTTCGCCCGGGTCCTCGGGCGGCGGTTCGCCGGTCATGGCGGTATCCCGCGCCCGTCGATCGACTGGCGCAAGACGGGCGGCCCGTGGTTCGGCAATCAGCTGATGACGCTGACCCTGCGCGGCCGGGCGGCGGCCCTGCGCCTCGACCAGGCCAAGGAGGGCGAGGGGAGCGGGAGTACGGCCCGGCTGGTCACCGTGCAGGAGTCGGTGCTCACGGAGCGCTGACGGCGGGCGTTCGCCAACGGTGACGTGTGGGGCGCGCGTTGGCTTCAGTGACGAGCGACGGCATGATGAGGCGGTCCGTCCGCTTCCGGTGGTCGTACGCATCACCCCTGGTACGCACCGCCCTTGCTCCACTGCGCCCCATACGCCCGGGAGTCATTCTTTTGTCTATCGCGAACGCGGAGCCGTCCCCCACGTCACCGACCCCGGCGTCCGCCGCCTCCCCCGTTCCCTCGCTCTCCGTCGCCCTGGTGGGGGCGGGTCCGCGCGGCACGAGTGTGCTGGAGCGGCTGTGCGCCTCCGCGCCGGAACTCCTGCCGCCCGGCACCGGGCTGACGGTCCATGTGATCGACCCCGCGCCGCCCGGCGCCGGACGCGTCTGGCGGACCGGACAGTCCGGGGAGCTGCTGATGAACACCGTGGCCTCCCAGGTGACCCTGTTCACCGACGACAGCGTGGACTGCTCGGGCCCGGTCCGCCCCGGCCCCAGCCTCCATGAGTGGGCGGCGGGCGCCCTGGGCCCGGACGCGTACCCGACCCGCGCCCAGTACGGCCGCTATCTGGAGTGGGTGTTCGCCCGCACGGTCCGCGAGGCCCCGGCGGGCGTACGGGTCGAGACCCACGCGGCACGGGCGGTACGGCTGGACGACGACCCAGGCGCCGGTGGCGGCCAGTCGCTGACCCTGGACGACGGGCGGGTGCTGACCGGGCTGAGCGCGGTCGTGCTGGCCCAGGGCCATCTCCCGGCCACCCCGACCGACGAGGAGCGGCAGCAGACGGCGTACGCCCGTGAGCACGGGCTGTGCCATGTCCCGCCCGCCAACCCGGCCGATGTCGACCTGTCCCCGCTGGCCCCCGGAGAACCGGTTCTGCTGCGCGGGCTCGGGCTGAACTTCTTCGACCACACCGCCCTGCTCACCACCGGCCGCGGCGGCCGTTTCGTCCGCGAGGGCACCGGACTGCGCTACCTCCCCTCGGGTCGCGAGCCACGGCTGTACGCCGGTTCCCGGCGCGGAGTGCCGTACCAGGCGCGCGGCGACAACGAGAAGGGCCCGTACGGGCGCCACCGCCCGCGCGTGCTCACCCCGGAGGCCGTCTCGGGCCTGCGCAAGCGCGCCGACTCCGGGGACCCGCCGGACTTCCTCGCCGAGATATGGCCGCTGATCGCGAAGGAGGTGGAGACGGTCTACTACGGGACGCTGCTCGCGGACGGCGGCGACGAGTTCACCGAGCGGTGGCTCGGTGTCCCCCACGGCGACCCGGAGGAGGCGCGGCTGCTGGACGCGTTCGGGGTGGCCGAGGGCGCCCGGTGGTCCTGGGAGCGGATCTCCCGGCCGTACGCGGGCCGGCGGTTCACGGACCGGGGGCAGTGGCGGGCGTGGCTGCTCGGGCGGCTCCGCGCGGACGCCGCCGAGGCCGCGCGGGGCAATGTGCGCGGACCGCTGAAGGCCGCTCTGGACGTGCTGCGCGATCTGCGCAACGAGATACGGCTCGTGGTCGATCACGGCGGGCTCGGCGGCGCCTCCCGCCGCGACCATCTCGACCGCTGGTACACCCCGCTCAACGCCTTTCTGTCCATCGGCCCGCCCCGGCGCCGGATCGAGGAGCTGGCGGCGCTGGTGGCGGCGGGGGTGGTGGAGGTGCTGGGTCCGCGGCTTGAGGTGCGGTGCGCGGACGGGGCGTGGCTGGCCCGCTCCCCCGACGTCCCGGGCTCCGAAGTGCGGGTGACCTCGCTGGTGGAGGCGCGGCTGCCGGAGCCGGAGCTGCGCCGCACCGCCGACCCGCTGCTCGCCGGGCTGCTGGGCACGGGACAGTGCCGTACCCATGTGGTGGACGGCTACGAGACGGGTGGCCTGGATGTGACGGAGCGGCCGTACCGGCTGCTGGACCGGCGGGGCGCGGCCCATCCCCGGCGGTTCGCGTTCGGGGTGCCGACGGAGGGCGTGCACTGGGTGACGGCGGCGGGGGCGCGACCGGGCGTGGACTCGGTGACGCTGTCCGACGCGGACGCGGTGGCGCGGGCGGTGCTGCGGGCGGCGGTGACGGATGCGGCGGTGGCGGATGCGCCGGTGACGGTCCAGGAGGGCGGGCGGGTGGTGTCCGCCGGTGGGGGTGCGCGGGTGGCGCCTCGCCCATGACGGCGGGCGGGTGGCGCCTCGCCCGTGAGGTGCGGCGAGGCGCGTTCCGCGCGCGGGACCGCTCAGGCCGTGCCCGTCACCCAGCCGAACGGCACCGTGAAGCAGCCCACCCGGGTGCCGTGGTTGCCGGGCTGGGAGTGCACGATCACGGAGGCCGCGTCACCGCGCCGGAAGCCCCAGTCGTGGTGGGCGCGGGAGCCGCCGGAGCCGGAGCGGTCGGCGGTGAAGTCGAGCCAGACCTCGTTGTCGGGGTTGGCGTCGGCGGGGTCGTCGGACGGTACGTGCTGGTAGTGGCCGCCCGCCGCGGTCGGGTCGGTCCCGCACGGCTTGCGGTGCACATGGACGCCGTAGTCATGGCCGGGCTTCATGCCCTTGACCTGGAGCTTGACGGTCGTCGCCCCGTTCGGCGCGGTGTCCTGCGCCACCTCGATCCAGGCCCCGGCGGGCACCAGCTCGGTGTCGTACGTCAGCGCCGCCGACGGAACGAGGGCGGACGGCGGCGCGAAGTGGGCGGCGGTACGCATGACATAGCCCTGCTCACCGCCGGAGGCGGAGGGTGCTGAGGGTGCTGAGGGTGCTGAGGGTGCTGAGGGTGTGGACGGCTGGTGCGCGCCGGCGCCGTACGCGCTGCCCGCGCCCGTGATCAGCATCGCCGCGGCGACGGCGCCGGCACTCATCCCTGAGAACATGATCGGTACTTTCCTTGCCTTCGGCCCATCTCCGGGCGGTCCCCCCAGTGTTCCCTGTCCCTACCGTTGCTACGGGAGGCGCGAGCCGCCCGCCCGTCGGGGCGGGGCAGGTGGGTGAACGAAATGTGCCGAACACCCGAGCCCCCCGTGAATCTCCCGTCACACCCCCGGCGTACGCTGTATGGCTGTCAAGGCCGCTCCTGCCGTTCCCTCGCGACACCGCGGCACGGTCCGGTCCACGGGGGGAGACTCGGGGAGTCCGGTTGTTCGAAAGTGTGGGGGCGCTGGCCGCCAGCCCCTGGATCTACGTGCTGGTGGCGCTCTCGGTGCTGCTGGACGTGTTCCTGCCGGTGCTGCCCAGCGGGGTGCTGGTCATCATGGCGGCGACGGCCGCCGCAGCCGGGTGCGGGGCGGCGGGCGACGACGTGTCGGCGTACGCGCCCTCGGTGCTGGGGCTCACCCTGTGCGCCACCACGGCGTCCGTCCTCGGCGATCTCGCCCTCTACCGGCTGGCCCGGCGCGGCGGCGAACGGCTGGACCGGGCCATCGCCCGCTCCCGGCGGCTGACCACCGCGACGGAACGGCTGGGCCTCGCCCTCTCGCGCGGTGGCGGTGCGCTGGTGGTGCTGGCGCGGTTCGCGCCCGCCGGGCGGTCGGCGGTGTCGTTGATCGCCGGGGCCGCGCATCGCCGGGTCCGTGACTTCCT
Organism: Streptomyces sp. NPDC048290; assembly: GCF_040652095.1. Classification (NCBI taxonomy): domain Bacteria; kingdom Bacillati; phylum Actinomycetota; class Actinomycetes; order Kitasatosporales; family Streptomycetaceae; genus Streptomyces; species Streptomyces sp. NPDC048290. Next base: position 37,868 of record NZ_JBEZLM010000032.1, on the reverse strand, counting down.
GCCGTGGTCCGCGCTGGCGGGCCTGTCCTGGGCGACATACAGCGTGGCCCTCGGCTACTTCGGCGCGCAGTGGCTCGGCGCGACCTGGCTGGCGACGGGGGTGTCGGTGCTGGCGCTGTTCGGCGCGGGCGGGGTCGCCGGGTTCCTGATGCGCCGGGGGCCGGAGGCACGGGCGAGCGAGGCGGGCTGAGGGGGCGGGCGGGCCGGGTCCGGTTTCGGGTTCCGAGTCCGTGTCGGGGTTCGGGTGCCTGTCCGGTTCCGGGCCCCTGTCCGGGTCCGGCGGGGCTATGCCGCCGGGGTGGGGGCCGTGGCCACCGACTTCGTGGCCGTACCGCCGCGGATCTCCAGGCCGTCCAGCAGGTCCGCCGTGGCCTGGGCTATCGCTTCGACGGCGGCGTCGAACACCTCCTGGTTGTGCGCGGCGGGCGCCCGGAAGCCGGACACCTTGCGCACGTACTGGAGGGCGGCGGCCCTGATCTCGTCTTCCGTCGCCTCTTCGGGCAACGCGGGCGGGCGGAGGGTCTTGATGCTGCGGCACATGCCCCCAGTGTCCCGCCCCGGCCGCCCCGGCGCACGGAACCTGCGATGATCCCCCGCGAGGCGGCCACCGGCAACCGGGGCCGACCGGCGAGAGGGGCACAGCCATGGCAAGGGAGCCGCAGGAACGGTCGGAGGGCGTGGGGACGGTCGCCGTCCTCGGACCCGGTGGGGTCGGCGGGCTGCTCGCCGCGCTGCTGGCGCGGGCCGGGCACCGGGTGATCTGTCTGGCCGGGGAGGAGACCGCGCGGGCCCTGCGCACCACGGGCCTCCAGGTCCGCAGCGCCCTCTTCGGCGACTTCGCGGTCCGGGTCGAGACCGACACCGTGCTGCGCGCACCGGTCGACGCCTGTCTGATCACCGTCAAGCACACCGCGCTGGACGCCTCGCTGACCCGGGTGCCGCCGGGGTCCGTGGGCGACGCGCTGCTGGTGCCCTTCCTCAACGGGGTCGAGCATCCCGCCGTGCTGCGCGCCCGCTACCGGCCCGACCGGGTCGCCCCGGCCGCGATCCGCGTGGAGTCGACCCGGACCGCGCCCGGCGAGATCGTCCACGGCAGCCCGTTCGCCGAGATCGATCTGACCGGCACCGGGGTGCCCCGCGCCCGGCTGGACGCCCTGGCCGCCGCGCTGACCGCCGCGGGCCCCGTCACCCGGGTCCTGGCCGACGAGACGGCGGCACTGTGGGCGAAGCTGTCGTTCCTGGCGCCGCTCGCCCTGCTCACCACCCGCCACCGGGTGCCGGTGGGCGAGATCCGCGCCCGCCACCGCGCCGAGCTGACCGCGCTGGTCGCCGAGACCGTCGCCGTCAGCCGGGCCTGCGGCGGCCCCGGCGACCCGGCCGCGACGCTGGCCCGCTACGACTCCTTCCCGGCGGCCACGAAGTCCTCGATGCAGCGCGACGCCGAGGCGGGCCGTCCGCTGGAGCTGGACGCCATCGGCGGCGCCCTGCTCCGGGCCGCCGCCCGGCACGGCATCCCCGTACCGGTGGCGTCCCGCCTGGTCGAGGAGTTGGAGGGGCGGAGGCGCTGACGCCTCACTCACCTCACCCGCCTCACCCATCTCACCCGCCCCACCTCCACTAGAACACTCATTCGACACACCCGTTCGAGCGAAGCCCGAGAAGAGGCTCGCTTCGCAAATTCGAACAGGCGTACCATTACCGCGTGGCGACGACCTATGACTTCCCTAGCGACCTTCTCGCCGGTCAGGAGGAGCTGCACCAGGTCCGGGCCGAGCTGTCGGCCCTGCTCAAGCGGCTGCCCTGGTCGGTGGAGCCTCTCGACGGCTTCAGCGACGACACCGGCTGGCGGCGGATAGAACGCCCCGCCAGCCCCGGCTGGAGCCCCGACGACCAGGCGGAGATCGACAAGCTCCGGCGCCGCGAGCACGAACTCGCCGTCTTCGTCACCACCCACCGCTACTGGTCCGCCTTCACCGGCTCCGACCAGGTGGACGCCCGGATGCAGCTGAAGCACGCGCACGGTCCGTCATGACCCGCGGCGGCGTACCGTCCGCCGTCCGCCGACCCGAGCGGGCGATCCTCGGCCCGGCGAGCGGATGCGCCGAACCGGCAACCACCGGGGACGACACCATCGTCCTCAAGGTATGCCGCCACGGACCTCCGCACCGTCCGCCGCCCCGCCCCTCTGGCCGCACTGCGGGCACGGCGCCGGTCCGCACGACCCGGTCGGGTGCCGCGGCATCCACCTCCCCGGCAGTACCGTCTGCCTCGCGCACGCGACCGCGGGCGAGCGGCGGACCTACCTGGCCGGTCTGACTCCTGGTGCGGCGGTCGACCACAGCGGTACCCCCTTCACCGAGGACCTGCTCCACAGCCTCCTCGCCCCCCTGCGCGACAGCGCCACGGGGAAGGTCCACCTCGGCCGCGCTTCGTTCGAGTCGGCGGTCTTCGAGGGCCCCGCGTCGTTCACGTCGGCGGTCTTCGAGGGACACGCCTCTTTCGACGGGGCAACCTTCAAGAACCGCGTCGACTTCAATGATTCCGCCGTCAAGGGATCGATTTCCTTCAATTCGACGGTCTTCGAGGCGGAGGCCGATTTCTACGTCGTGACATTCGACGACCTGGCATCCTTCCGTGCGACCACCTTTTACGATTCCGTATCGTTCGCGAAGTCGGTCTTCAGGGACGACAGCGATTTCAGCGGGGCCCGGTTCGAGGTCGGCGGCAAGTTCGGATGGGTGACCTTCATGGGCACCGCCTACTTCCGGGCCGCGACCTTCGGAGGAGAACCCAGGTTCGAGCGGACCACATTCGAGGATGACGCCTGGTTCGCGGAAGCAGTCTTCGAGGGCACCGCCACGTTCAAACGGAGCACCTTCCAAGGCAGCGTCAGCTTCGAATCAGCGACATTCAAGACGGACGCCTGCTTCCTTTTGTCGACCTTTCAAGACACCGTCACCATCGGCCCCCTGACATGCGTCGGCCGCGTCGTACTCTCCGAATCGACCTTCAACGGTCCAGCAACCCTGCGGCTCGCCGCGATACGGGTGGAATGCCACCGAACCCGCTGGGCGTCGACCGCCGAAATCCGCTTACGCTACGCCACGGTCGATCTCGCGGGGGCCGTCTTCGAATACCCGCTCACCATCGCGTCGGAGCCGACGCCCTTCGTCGGATCCGACGGGCGACCCGCCGATGAGGAGGCCCTGGCGGCTGCGCCCCGTTCCGATGTCCGGCTCGCGTCGCTGCGCGGTGTGGACGCGGCCCACCTCGTCCTCGCGGATGTCGACCTCTCGGGCTGTCTGTTCACCGGAGCCGTGCATCTCGACCAGCTACGTCTGGAAGGCACCTGCACGTTCGCCGCCGCGCCGCACGACCTGTACTGGAGACACTGGTCCCCCGCGTGGTTCGCTCCCCGCGGCACGCTGGCGGAGGAGCATCACTGGCGGGCGGGTCAGCCGGCGGCCGTCCGGGAGTGGAATCCGGCGGTGTTCGGCGCCGCTCATGTCGGTCCGGCGCAATTGGCACCGGTGTACCGGGCGTTGCGCAAGGCGCACGAGGACGCGAAGAACGAGCCGGGGGCCGCGGACTTCTACTACGGCGAGATGGAGATGCGGCGCCACGACAGGGCTCGCTCATCGCGTGCGGAGCGGAGCCTGTTGCACGGCTACTGGCTCCTCTCCGGATACGGTCTGCGCGCCTCCCGGGCACTGGGCTGGCTGGCCGTCTCCGCTTTCCTCACGATTCTCCTGCTGATGGGCTTCGGCATTCCCCAGCACGCTCCCCGGGAGGAGGCGACGGGTACCGCTCCGCCCACCGGAGGCACGGTCCGGCTGGAGATCAGCAGACAGGACCCCCCGAATCCCACCGGCGCCCGCTTCACCGGCGAGCGTTTCGAGAGGGCCCTCAACGCCACCTTGAATTCGGTGGTGTTCCGCTCCTCGGGTCAGGAACTGACCACGGCGGGTGGATATATAGAGATGGCGTCCCGGGTCGTCGAACCGGTGCTGCTGGGTCTCGCGATCCTCGCCATGCGCAATCGGATCAGACGGTGAACGCGATGAAGGCAATGAAGGCGATGAACGCGGTGAACGCGGTGACGGCGGTGACGGCGGTGCGCTGATCGCCTCCGGGAAGTCGGTCTCCCTCTCGACCAGACACGAAGGCCCCTCACCGATCTCGGTGAGGGGCCTTCGTGTCTGGTTCGACCTGGTGGGCGCGGACGGTTTCGAACCGCCGACATCCTGCTTGTAAGGCAGGCGCTCTACCCCTGAGCTACGCACCCAGGACGAGTCGACAGCCTACATGGCCCCCGGCGGTGCCCGGCAATCCCGTTTCGGCCCCGCCGGGGCCCCGACCGGGGGATACCCCCACCTTCGATCCGGGAGCGGGCCGGATGCCCGCGCGGCGGCGGAGTCCCTACGGTCGAGGTGGCGTCGGGGACAGGCCCTCGGCAGCGGGCGTCCCGGCCCGGAGCAGCAGGGGGAGAGATCTGTATGACTCGTTCCGTTTCCAGCCGTACGACGGTGGGGCGCACGGCCGCCGGGCGCAGCGGGCTGGTGCGTACGGCCGTCGCGGTCGCCGCCGTCGTCGTCGCGGCGGCGGGTCTCACCGCGTGCGCGTCGGCCGCCGACGACCCGGACCCCGAGCAGCGGTCCTTCGCGCTCACCGGCCGCACCCTCACCGTCGACTCCGACGACTCGGGGCTGGAGATCGTCGCGAGCCCGGAGACGAAGCCGGGGTCCATCGAGGTCACCCGCTGGTTCGACGGCTCGGTCATGATCGGCGAGGAGCCCAAGGTCACCTGGTCCATGAAGGACGACCGGCTCACCCTGCGGACGCACTGCTCCGGCTTCGGCGCCGACTGCTCCGCCCGGCACAAGGTCGAGGTCCCCCGGGGCGTCGCCGTCAAGGTCGAGGACGGCGACGGCGCCGTCCGGGCCAGCGGCTTCGAGGACCCCCTCGACATCCGCACCGGCGACGGCGATGTCCGGGTCTCGGACACCAGCGGCGCGCTCACCGTGCGCACCGGCGACGGACGGGTCCGTATCACCGACTCCACCGGCCCCGCCGAGCTGCGCACCGGCGACGGCGACATCGATGCCGAGCTGGACTCCCGCCAGGTCACCACCCGCACCGGCGACGGCAGTGTCCGGCTGACGCTCGGGGTCGTCCCCGACCGGGTCGAGACCCGCTCCGGCGACGGCAATGTCACCGTCACCCTGCCCCGCGCCGGATACCGGGTGACCACCGAGACCGGCGACGGCGGCGTCGACGTGTCCGTCCCCCGCGACGACTCCAGCGCCCATGTGATCACCGTCCGCACCGGCGACGGCAAAGTGACCCTGCGCACCGCGAACTAACCGGCCCGTGTGTTCGTCCTTAACCGGTGGGAGAATGAACCGGGCAGGGCGGACGACAGCACGGGAGAGGGATGTGACGGCGACACCGACTCAGCCGTATTCGCCGTTGGCCGCACGCCCCGATCCGCCCCGCGCCGGGCGCCTGGCGTTGCGTGACGCCCTCACCCTGGTCTCCCTGCCGCTGATCGCGGCGCTGGCGCTGCCCGCCTCCTTCGCGGGCGGCGGCACCCGGCGCTGGTTCGGCGGCCGGGCCGAGAGCCAGCGCGCCGAGGCCCAGGCGGCGAAGGACGACGCCGCCGCCGCGTTCTACGAACTCGACACCGCCCAGCGCGATCTGCGGATCTCGATCGAGACCATCGCCGCCGTCGACGACTCCCCCGCCGCCCGGCGGGCCGCCGCCGACTTCGAGGCGCTCGGCCATCGCATCGACGAGGCCAGCCACCAGTACATCGGCGCGGTCGACGCCCATGACCTCGACCGCGACGACCTGGAGGCGTCCGCCGCGAGCCGGGCCCGTACGGAGCTGACCCGGGCCAAGGACGAACTGACCCGCGTCAAGCGCGACCTCGACCGGTTCGCCGACGGTCTCGGGCCGCTGCTCGGCAAGGCCGAGACCCAGCTCGCCCGGCTCGCCCCCGCCGTGGAGCGCGCCCGGCAGTCCCTGCTCGCCGCCTCCCAGGCGCTGGACGCCGCGCGCGCTGCGGGACTGCGCGCCGACGACCTCGCCGCCCGGCTCGCCGCCCTCGCCCCCGAGCTGACCAAGCTCAACCAGGGCGCCGGGCAGCACGGTGTGCCGCAGACCCTGGAGCGGGCCGAGCGGGTGGCCCGGGAGGCCGGGGCGATCGGCGCGGAGGCCGGGCGGCTGCCCGAGCGGGCCGCCGAGATCGACCACCGTCTGGTCTCCCTGCGCACCCGCGCCCAGGCCCTGACCACCCGCGCCGGACAGGTCGAGCCCGTGCTGAGCGAGTTGCGGCGCCGGTTCACCGCCGCCTGCTGGCAGGACCTCCAGCGGGTCCCCGACCTCGCCGAGGACAATGTCCGCCAGGCCGAGCAGAAGCTCAGGGAGGCGCAGACCGCCCGGGACGCCCAGCGCTGGCCGGACGCCACCGCGCTGCTCTCCACCGTCCGCGCCCTGCTGAACACCACCGACGAGGCCGTCTCCGCCGCCGGGGACCGGCTGCGGCGGCTCAACGCCGTGCAGAAGGACCCGCAGGCCGAGATCGAACGCACCCGGTTCGCGATCCGGGACGCCCAGCGGCTGGCCATGGCGGGCCGCCACACCCCGGACCCGCGCCACGCCCGCCCGCTGGACGACGCCGTGGCCCGGCTGGAGCGGGCGATCACCACGCTGGAGGGCCGCCACCCCGACTACTGGCACTTCCTCACCGAGACGGAGGCGGTCCGGCAGAGCGTGACCCGGGTGGTCTCCCAGATCCGCGAGGAGCGCGGCGCGGGCTCCGGCCCCTGAGCAGCCCGACTCTCGCCCGTTGCCGTTGCCGTTGCCGTTGCCCCCGCCGCGTGCCGGGCGGATGCTGGGGAGGAGAGCACGTACGGCCTCCCCAGCGCTCAAGGAGGCGGGCCATGGCCACACAGGCGCTCCACCCGGGAACCCGGCGGCGTATCCGGCTCGACGAGCATCTCCCCGTCGACCACCGTCTGAGCACGGTGTACCGCGTCGGCGCGGGGCTCATGGGGCTGGCGCTGCTGGCCTTCGGCATCCTCGGGCTGACCCACCACATCGGCTTCTTCGACACCGGCGGCGACCAGGTTCTCGGGCTGAATTCCAACGGCGCCCTGAGCGTGCTGTCCATCTGCGTCGGGCTGCTGCTCTTCGTCGGCATGGTGATCGGCGGCAACTTCGCCTCCACCCTGAACATGACCCTGGGCGTCCTGTTCATCCTGAACGGCTTCCTGAACCTGGGGCTCCTCCAGACCGACTACAACTTCCTCGCCTTCAAGATCCAGAACGTGCTGTTCAGCTTCGTGGTCGGGCTGCTCCTGATGACCTTCGGCATGTACGGGCGGGTGGGCTCCGCGCTGCCGCACGACAATCCGTACTGGCGGGCGCGCCATCCCGAGCACGCCGCCGCCGAGTCCGCCGCCCAGGAGGAACGGACCCGCGCACCCGCCCCGCCGCCAGGGGACGCCAGTTAGTCTGGGGCCATGCCTCGCTACGAGTACCGCTGCCGTACCTGCGGCGACACCTTCGAACTGAGCCGCCCGATGGCCCGCTCCGCCGACCCGGCCGCCTGTCCGTCCGGCCATGACGACACGGTGAAGCTGCTGTCCACGGTGTCCGTCGGCGGCACCGCCGCCGCGGGTCCGGCCCCCAGCGCGGGGGGCGGTGGCGGAGGCTGCTGCGGCGGGGGCTGTTGCGGCTGACCCCTGAGGGCCGGGCCGCCCGCCCGTCGCCCTCAGGTTTCTTCAGCTTCGGATTTCTACTGTGATGGGTATGACAGCCATCGCAGCGCACAGCGCGGCGCAGACGACGGTCATGGCCGCGGAGGCCGGCGCCGCGCCCCAGTGGATCACTGACCTCATGGACGCCCTCGGGGCGCCGGGGGCGGGCCTTCTCGTGGCCCTGGAGAACCTGTTCCCGCCGCTGCCCAGCGAGGTGATCCTGCCGCTGGCCGGTTTCGCCGCCAGCACGGGCCAGATGAACCTGTACGCGGCCCTGCTGTGGACCACGGTGGGCTCGGTGGTCGGGGCGCTCGCGCTGTACGGCGTCGGGGCGCTGCTGGGCCGGGACCGTACCGTCGCGCTGGCCGGGCGGCTGCCGCTGGTGAGGGTGTCGGACATCGAGCGGACCGAGGCGTGGTTCGCCCGGCACGGCACGAAGGCCGTGTTCTTCGGGCGGATGATCCCCGTCTTTCGCAGTCTGATCTCGGTCCCGGCCGGGGTGGAGCGGATGCCGCTGCCGGTGTTCCTGGGGCTGACGACGCTGGGCAGCGCGATCTGGAACACCGTGTTCGTGCTCGCGGGCTATCTGCTGGGCGAGAACTGGGCCGAGGTGACCACGGTCGTCTCCACGTACTCGAAGGTGGTGCTGGCCGCCGCCGTGCTCGCGGTGGTGGGCTTCGCCGTGCTGCGGCTGATGCGCCCGGGGCGCGGCACCCGGCGCAGGAGCGGCGGGCGCGGGACGCGCGGCCGGGACCCGGACAGACGGGACGCGGAGTGCCCGGCGGGGGTGCCGGTGTCCGCGGGACCGGTGCTGTCCCGCGAGCGGCCTTAGCGCCCCCGCCGGGCCCGGCTACGGGTGCTCGTCGGCCGTCCGCAGGAACTCGCGCAGGATGCGCTCCCCGGCCAGCACTCCCCGTTCCGGCAGGGCGTCGACGGTGGGCGCGGTCCAGCCGCTGTCGGCCAGCTCGCCGTGGCCGGGGCGCCAGCCGTGGTCGGCGGCGAGCAGCAGATCGGCGTCGAGCAGGGAGTCCCCGGCGGCCAGGACGAGGTCGGCGCCGGTGCGGCGGGCGATCTCACGTACGGCGGCGCTCTTGGTCAGCGGCTTGGGGACGGCGTAGATCTTGCGGCCCTGGAGGGAGACGGTCCAGCCGCGGTTCTCGGCCCAGACGGCGAGTTCCTTCACCCAGTCCTCGGGCAGCAGGTCGCGTTCTACGACGAGATAGGCGAAAAGGTCGTCGGCGACCCGGTGCTTGCGGACCCAGGCGGGGTCGGCGGAGGTCTCCAGATGGGCGCGGACCTCGGAGAGCGGGGCGCACTCGGCGGCGAGCCGGGCCATGACCCCGCTGTGCCAGGCGGCGTCGGGGACGCCGTCGACGAGGAGATGGCCGCCGTTGGCACAGACCGCGAACCGGGGGGCGGGACCGGGGAGGTTGATCCGCTCGTACTGCTTGCGGGTGCGGGTGGTGGTCGGGACGAAGACCGCGTGGTCGGCGAGGTCGGTGAGGAGCCCGGCGGCGGTCTCGGTCAGATAGGACAGCGGCTTGCTCTCATGGACCTCGACGCACAGCAGCCGGGGCGCGCGGGCGTCCGGCATCGTCAGGGCGAGAGCGGCGGACGAATAGATGAGGGTTCGGTCGAGGTCGCTCGCCACGAGCACCGGCATCAGAGCGTTACCGCCTTTCCGTCGGCGCCGGTCGCGCCGCGTGTGTACTGGGGATGGATGAGGCCCACACAGGTGTAGGGCAGGCCGGTGACCTCCTCGACGGGGACCCCGCGCTGCTCGGCGAGCAGCCGGACGTGGTCGAGGTCGGGTCCCGCGCCGACGCGGGCGAGGATCTTCCACGGCACCCGGCGCAGCAGCACCCGGGTGGTCTCGCCGACACCGGGTTTGACCAGGTTGACGTCGTGGATGCCGTACTCCTCGCTGATCCGTTCGACGGCGGCCCAGCCCTCCCAGGTGGGGGTGCGGTCGCCGGACAGCAGGTCCTTGACGGCGGCGTCCACCGGGTCGGTGAGGTCGGGGAAGCGGGCGGTGATGGTGTCGAGGAAGACGTTGGAGAGGTCGGCTCCGGCGAGTTCGCGGTAGAACTTCGCGCCGTGGAAGTCGTCGGGTCCGACCAGGTCGGCGCGGAGCACCGTACGGGATATCAGGCCGGAGACGGTGGAGTTGAGGCAGGCGGAGGGGATGAGGAAGTCCTCGCGGGTGCCGTAGGTGCGCACACAGGAGCCGGGGTCGGCAAGTACGGCGATCTCCGGGTCGAAGCCGCTGACCCCATGGTCCTGCTCGAACTGGCGTACGGCGGCGGTGAGTTCGCGGGTGATGGCGCCCTTGCCGGTCCAGCCGTCGACGAAGACCACGTCGGCGGGGTCGTGCCGGTCGGCGAGCCAGCGCAGGGCGTTGGCGTCGATACCGCGGCCCCGGACGATGGAGACGGCGTAGTGCGGCAGGTCGAGGCCGTGGCGGTGCTGCGCCCAGCGGCGCATCAGGACGCCGACGGGGGTTCCGGCGCGGGCCAGCGAGACCAGCACCGGGCGCGGGGAGCGCTCGGCGAGCACGGTCTCGGTGACGACCCCGACGGCCTGCGCGATCCGGGTGGCGGAGGTGTCCAGGGCGGAGTGGAAGAGCCGCTGGTAGGCGTCGCTGGGCTGGTACTCCACCGGCAGCGACTCCGCGTAGTGGGCGCCGCCGCTCTGGATGGCCTCCTCACGCTCCTCGGTGGGGGCCTCCAGGGTGACGTCGGAGAGGTCCTGGAGCAGCCAGCCCACCTCGTCGGGGGCGTAGGAGGAGAAGGCGGGGCCGCGGAGGGGCTCGGGCAACATGCTGGATCTGGCTCCGGGAAGGGCGGGCACGTACAGGGGCTCGGGGACATGGCTGGGCACGACCGCGAGCAGGACGTGCGGGGTGTGGTCGGCGAGCCGGGCGAGCAGGCCGTCGGGGGCGTGCAGGGCCGGGGTGTCGGCGGTGGAGTCGACGACGGAGATCACGGCGTCGAAGCCCGCCCCGGCCACGTTGTAGGCGTAGCGGTCGCCGGGGCCGTCGGCGGGGTCGTCGTGGGCCGGGAAGACGAGGCGGCTGCGGATGGCGTAGCCGGGGTCGTCCACGGCGAGGACGGGTGAGCGGGTGGTGGTGGAGAAGCGGAGGTCGGTGCCGGGGAGCAGCTGTTCGAGTTCCCGGGCGAGCCGCAGCGGGGCGTAGATCAGCTCTTCGGTGCCGAGGACCAGGACGCGCCGGGCGTCCGGGGGCAGGGCTTCGGCGAGCCGGGCGCCCATGGCGGGCAGGGCGGCCTCCAGACGGCGGCGGTGGGCCGGGGTGAAGCCATGCCGCCCGCCGTCGGGGAGTCCCGCGGGCCAGTGCAGCTCGACCCGGGCGAGGCTGCCGGGGCGCGGCGCGGGGGCCGGGACGGGGGCCGGGGCTGGGGCGCCCTCGTGGCGGGCGACGAGGGCCCGGCCGCGCTCCAGTACGCCGTCGGGCAGCTCGACCGTGCCACGGGCGGCGGCGACCAGGTCGACGCGGGCGCCGATCTCCCGCGCGAACTCGGTGAGCCGGTGCTGGTCGGCCGGGGAGCGCAGATCCACCAGGGCGACGACGACATAGCGGTCGCGGGGGTAGCGCTCGTGCAGGGAGCGGATGGTGTTGAGGACGGTGTTGCCGGTGGAGAACTCGTCGTCGACGAGGACCAGCGGTCCGTCACCGGCCAGCAGCGCCTGGTCCTCGGGGAGCAGCAGATGCGAGGTGGCGTGGGAGTGGGACTCCTCGAAGCCCCCGGCGGGGGCGACACCGGGCACCGGGCGGCGGGTGGAGTGCAGACAGGGCGCGGTGCCGAGGCCGTCGGCGACGGAGTGGCCGAGTCCGGTGGCGGTCTCGGCGTAGCCGAGGACCACGGCGGCGGCGCTGAGGTCGTCGCCGAGCAGGGCGCGGACCCGGCGGCCGAGGGCGAGGCCGTACCCGTGGACCACGGCCGGCGACTGCGGGACATGCTTGCCGAGCACATTGGAGACGAGCAGATGGGCGCGCTTCGGGTTACGCCGCAGCGCCAGCCCGAGCAGCCGCGGAAGCTGCTCGTCACCACGCAGCACGACCCCGAGCCGCTGGGCGACCCAGGTACCGGACCAGACGGCGGGGGCGGTGGCGGAGGCGGCGGGGAGGGGCGGGGCGGCGACGGGGGCGGGGTCTGCCGGGTTGCGGTCGCCGGGGGTGGGGTCCGCCGGGGCGCCACCGGGCGTGCGGTCCACCGGGCGGCCGACGCCGGGGGCAGGGCCCGCCAGACCGGCGCCAGAGGTGCCGTCCGCCGGGCCAGCACCGGGCGTACCGTCCACCGGACGGCCGACGCCGGAGGTGCCCTCCACCCGGCCGCCACCGGACCTGTGCCCCGCCGAACCGTCACCGGAGGCACGGTCCGCCGAGTGGCCCACGCCGGAGACAGGACCCGCCAGACCGGCGCCAGAGGTGCCGTCCGCCGGGCCAGCACCGGGCGTACCGTCCGCCGCACGGCCGACGCTGGAAGTGCCCTCCACCCGGCCGCCACCAGACCTGTGCCCCGCCGAACCGCCACCAGAGGCACGGTCCGCCGAGTGACCCACGCCAGAGGCAGGGCCCGCCAGACCGGCGCCAGAGGTGCCGTCCACCGGGCCGTCACCGGACGTACCGTCCGCCGGACGGCCGTCACCGGAGCCGTGCTCCACCGGGCCGTCACCGGACGTACCGTCCGCCAGGCGGCGGCCCTCACCGGACCCGGCCGCGCGCTGGCGTGCCGCCGGGTGGGGGCCGTCGGGGTGGGGTGGCGGGGCCGGGGTGTCGTGCCCGCTGTTCGGTGCCGTGTTCATGCGTCCCTTGGGAGATAGACGGGGCCGGTCAGGTGGGTATGCCGGCGGCCAGCAGTTCGACGAAGCCGATGTCCTCGTTGGCGACTCCGAACGCCTCGGCGCGCAGCAGGGTGCGCTCGGCCCAGGCGCGGTGCGGCTTCACCTCGTTCATCTTGTTGGTGTAGGCGGAGCGCATGACTCCGCCGCCGCCGCGCTCGGGGCGCAGGATGTCCTGGGCGTCGCTGTACTCCTCGTGGCTGACCACGGACAGCGCGTGCACGGGCAGGACGTGCGAGGGGTGGATGCAGGTCTTGCCGAGCAGGCCGTTGGCCTGGTCGAGGGCGATCTCGCGCAGCAGCCCGTCCATGGCGTGCTCGATGAGGGCGGCGCGGAGTTCGTCGGCCTGGCCTTCGAGGAAGGGACTGCGCCGCAGCTGGGGCTTGAACATACGTTCCTGCACCCGGAAGTACTCCCACACCGGGCCGGTGACGGTGAAGCCGGTGCCGTCGGCGCGGCCCAGCATGTTCACCACGTCGGCGATCACGGAGGCGACGACCTGGACGTCGTAGGCGGTCATGTCGGGGCCGCGGCGCAGTCCGTAGGAGGAGCAGAAGTCGGTGACGCCGAGGCGGAGCGCGAGGACCCGGTCGCGGTACTTGTCGACCGCGCGGAAGATGCCCTCCAGGGTCTCGACGCGGGTCTCCCGGTAGAGCAGCTCGGGCGACTCCAGGACCGGCATCGCGAAGAGCCGGCGCCCGCTGGCCGCCTCGGCACCGGCGAGGGCCTCCAGGAAGGGGATACCGCGCTCCTCGGTGAACTTCGGCAGTACGAATCCGGACAGCACCGCGGCGGCCGGACCGAGCCGCCGGACCAGGTCGGGGATCTGGCCGGGGGTGCGGACCCGGATGAAGAGCAGCGGCGGGTCACCGGCGCGGGGGTCGTCCCCGGCCAGGGTCCGGAGCTGGCGTACGAGGTTCTCCTCGGCGTCCTTGACGTCCGCGTCGTCGATCGAGTCCTCCAGGCACAGGACCATGGAGACGACCCCGCGACCAGCCTGTTTGGCGATGTCGTCGGCGAGCCGGGGCCGGGTGGCGGGCGAGTAGAGCGTGGCACCGAGGGCCGCGGCGAGCAGCCGCGCCGGGGAGTCGGCGGTGAAACCGCTCGGCTCCCGGTAGAACAGGCGCCGCCGTACCTCAGGGGCGATTTGCCCGAAATGACGCATGAATCTCCCCCGCGGAGTCGGAATGGGCTGGTAGATCACGAACAGGTGGCCGGTAATAGTACGTAGGAGTCCATGTCTGGGGTTCCCGTCGGGCATGAATTTCAGGTAACTCGGTCATGCACTCCCCCTTCCATGGTGCATCCGCCACGGCCGTGGTCGCATCGGACCCGCATTGTCGTGATCAGGACCGAGAGGGCAGGATGACCGCATGACGCACGCCATGCAGAAGGGGTCGAACGTCCCGCTGGAAGCCACGACGGTGCGCGCCGTGCTGCGCTGGACGCCTGGGCAGGGGGTCCCGGACGTCGATGCCTCGGCACTGCTCCTCGGCCCCGACGGCCGGGTGCGCTCCGACGAGGACTTCGTCTTCTACAACCAGCCCCGGCACCCCTCCGGGAAGGTCTGGCGCCTCGGCAAGAAACGGGTCGCCGAGAGCCTCACGGACACCATCCAGACAGATCTGTCCGGTGTCGAGCCCAGTGTCGGCCGGGTTCTGCTGGTCGCATCGGCGGACGGGGTGACCTTCGCCCACGTACACTCCCTGCGCATTCTGCTGTACGACGCGGGAGCGCCGGACGCGGAGCCGGTGGCGTACTTCGATGTCAGGCCGACGACCGGCGAGGAGACCGCGCTGATCTGCGGCGAGCTGTACCGGCGGGGCGACGGCTGGAAGTTCCGCGCACTGGGCGAGGGCTACTCCAACGGCCTGCGCGGCCTGGCGACGGACTTCGGCATCTCGGTGGACGAGTCGGAGGCAGGCGTCACCCGCCACCCGGAACCATCCTTCCCCCCGGCCCAGCCGGCATACGGCTACCCCCAGCCGACAACGGCCCCGGCGACAGCCCCGTCCTACGGCTACCCCCAACCAACCCCAGACTTCCGCCTACCCCCCCAGGGCCCCCAGTTCCTCCCGCGGTAGCCCCGCTCCCCCCCTCAGGGGCGCGGGGAACCGCGCACGTCAGTTTCAGTCAGGGGCGAGTGGTCCAGTGCGGGTGCATCGTGGCTGGTCGCGCAGTTCCTCCCCCAGAGGGGGCACCCCCAGCGCCCCTGAAGACATTCGGCTACGCCTCCGTCTTCGACTTGTACCCCCGCCCCCACTGCAACCCCCACCCGTACAACCGATCCAGCTCCCCCTGAAACCCGTACACGAACTTCACCTCACGCCGCACCATCAACTCCCCCTTCACATTCTCGATCATCACCACCGCACAGGACCGAGCCTGGGGATGCCGCTCATCGAGCCCGATCTCGATCCGCGGCCCATTGCTGGGATAGAGCGTGACGATCGCATGGGTCCGGTCGAACGCCGGCGTCTGGTCATAGATGTAGACGAACACCAGCACCCGCTTGATCTCGTCCCGGTGATCCAGATTGACGTAGATCGTCTCGCCGGACGCCGACCCGAACCGGTCGTCCCCGCTGAGCTTGACGTACGGCGGCCCGTTCAGATCCCCGAGCAGACCCCCCAGCGGCTGCACCACGCCCTTGGACCCGTCCTGTAGCTCATAAAGACACCCCAGGTCGAGGTCCACGTTCACCATGCTCTGGCTGTGCCCCATGACCTCCGGCGGCTTGAGCGCCTTGAAGGGATGGCGCAGCAGACTCTCCCGCTGCGGCCCCCTGAGGTCGGAGGTCCGCATCCGCCAGTTGAGATTGATCCGCAGATTGCCGCTCGCGGCGCCCTGCTTGTTCAGCGACACCTGCGCGTACCGCTTGGTCAGCTCGATCGAGTTGGTCGCCGCGCTCCCCGAGTCGAACTCGGTGTCCCGGCCACGCCAGAACCGGTCCAGCAGACCCATCCCGCCCCCACCCCACCTCTCCCGAAGGACAACTCGTCCCGAAGGACGTCCAAGAAAAACCGTACGGGACGGCACCGGAGGCGACCTACGCCTCGCTACCGCCCCGCACAGAAGCGTTCCTCACCCGGGGAGCCGTCAACCCCCCGGGCCGCCGACCAGGTCAGACCCCGGACGACACCTCTGGCTTGTCGCCCGCCCCGGACGCCCCCTCCGCCGCGGCCAGCGCGCGGTTGCGCCGCACCGACGACCAGAACGACGCACCGATCAGCGCCACACCGATCAGACCGGTGATCAGCTCATGGATCTCGTACTGGATGGTGACCAGGAGGATGATCGCGAGCGCGCCGATCGCGTAGTGCGCCCCGTGCTCCAGGTAGACGTAGTCGTCCAGGGTGCCCTGGCGGACCAGGTACACGGTGAGCGAACGGACGTACATCGCTCCGATGCCCAGGCCCAGCGCCATCAGCACGATGTCGTTGGTGATGGCGAAGGCGCCGATCACCCCGTCGAAGGAGAAGGACGCGTCCAGGACCTCCAGGTACAGGAACATGAAGAAGGCGGCGCGGCCGGCCAGCAGGATCACCGGCTTGCCGGTGCGCTTGGCCTTCTCCTCCTCCTCGTGCTCACGCTCCTCCTCTTCCTCCAGCTTGTCCTCGAAGTAGCCGGAGAGACCGCCGACGATCATGTAGGTGATCAGACCGGCGACCCCGGAGAGCAAGACGGTCTCCGCCTTGTCCGCCGGGCCCGCGTGCAGATGCGCGTTGGTGGCGAACGTCATGGCGGTGATCAGCAGGATGATCAGGGCGACACAGACGGAGAGCATGTCGACCTTGCCGAGCTTGGCGAGCGGGCGCTCCAGCCAGGCCAGCCACTTGATCTCCCGGTCCTCGAAGATGAAGTCCAGGAAGATCATCAGCAGGAACATGCCACCGAACGCGGCGATCGCCGGGTGGGCGTCGGTGACCAGCTCCTGGTACCGGTCCTTGTCGGTGAGCGCGAGGTCCACGGCCTCGATCGGGCCCAGCTGGGCACTGATCGCGACGATGACGACAGGGAAGACCAGCCGCATACCGAACACGGCGATCAGAATGCCGATGGTGAGGAAGATGCGCTGCCAGAAGGCATTCATCTTCTTCAGAATTCCGGCATTTACCACCGCATTGTCGAAAGACAGCGAAATCTCAAGAATGGAGAGGATCGCGACAAGCCCGAACGCGGTCCACCCTCCGTAGAAGATCGCCACGACAAGGCCGGCCGCGGTGACCGCGAACGACCAGCCGAAGGTTTTCAGAACCACTGGCTACCCAATCCCTTGTGTACGGGCTGAACGGGTCTCCCCCACGCCGTACCCGGCTTTACGAAACATTGACCCCAAAGTCTAGAGCGATCCCCCGGAGCCCCGACGCGTACCCCTGGCCAACTGCACGGAACTTCCATTCGCCCTGGTAGCGATATACCTCGCCGAAGATCATGGCCGTCTCGGTGGAGGCGTCCTCGCTCAGGTCGTACCGCGCCAGTTCCTGTCCGTCGGCCTGGTTGACCACCCGGATGAAGGCGTTGCTGACCTGTCCGAAGGTCTGGCCGCGCTCATCGGCCAGATGGATGGAGACCGGGAAGACGATCTTGTCCGCGTGGGCCGGGACCTTGGCCAGATCGATCAGCAGGGACTCGTCGTCGCCGTCGCCCTCACCGGTGAGGTTGTCACCGGTGTGCTCCACCGAGCCGTCCGGGCTCTGGAGCTGGTTGTAGAAGATGAACCACTCGTCCCCCAGCACCCGCCCGCTGCTGCACACCAGCGCGCTGGCGTCCAGGTCGAAGGGGGCTCCGGTGGTGGAACGCGCGTCCCAGCCGAGCCCGACCATCACATGGGTCAGGTTCGGTGCGGCTTTGGAGAGGGAGACATTGCCCCCCTTGGCGAGCGTGACGCCCATGATGCTGATCCTCCCCTGGTCGTGCTTCTTTGGTTGTCCTGCGCGTCCGGCGCCGGGCGGAAACCGCCCGGCGCCGGACAGGTCGGCGCCCTGGCCGGGCACCGGTCAGACGTTCACCCCGAAGTCCTGCGCGATACCGCGCAGGCCCGACGCGTAGCCCTGGCCGATGGCGCGGAACTTCCACTCCGCGCCGTGCCGGTACAGCTCGCCGAAGACCATGGCCGTCTCCGTGGAGGCGTCCTCACTGAGGTCGTAGCGGGCGATCTCGGCGCCGCCGGCCTGGTTCACCACGCGGATGAACGCGTTGCGGACCTGGCCGAAGGACTGCTGGCGGTTCTCGGCGTCGTAGATGGAGACCGGGAAGACGATCTTCTCGATCTCCAGGGGGACGCCCGCCAGGTTGACCTTGATCTGCTCGTCGTCGCCCTCGCCCTCACCGGTGAGGTTGTCACCGGTGTGCTCCACCGAGCCGTCGGGGCTCTTCAGGTTGTTGAAGAAGATGAAGTGCTGGTCGTTGGCGACCTTGCCGGTGTTGTTCAGCAGCAGCGCGCTCGCGTCGAGGTCGAAGTCCGTGCCGGTCGTGGTCCGCACGTCCCAGCCCAGACCGATGATGACCGCGGTCAGGCCCGGGGCCTCCTTGGTCAGCGATACGTTGCCGCCCTTGCTGAGGCTGACTCCCACGAGTCCCTCCATTGTCTCCCGGGGCGGGAAGCCCCGTCGTGCGTCGGTAACGGATCAAACGAGTCGATCCTAGTGAGCGGTTCCCGTGGGCCGCAGGCCCTGGGTCCTAACAATCAGAGCGCGTCGAGAGCGCTCACGTACGCGTCGAGGTCGCGGGCGTCCGGCAGACCGTTGACGATCGTCCAGCGCACCACGCCCTCCTTGTCGATCACGAACGTGCCGCGCAGCGCGCAGCCCTTCGTCTCGTCGAACACTCCGTAGGCGCGGGAGGTCTCGCCGTGCGGCCAGAAGTCGCTGAGCAGCGGGTACTCCAGGCCCTCCTGCTCGGCGAAGACCCGCAGGGTGTGGATGGAGTCGTTGGAGACGGCGAGCACCTGGGTGTCGCGGTCGGCGAACCTCGGCAGGTTGTCGCGGACCTCGCACAGCTCGCCGGTGCACACCCCGGTGAAGGCGAACGGGTAGAACAGCAGGACGACGTTCTTCTCACCGCGGAAGTCGGCCAGCCGGACGGTGGCGCCGTGGTTGTCCTTCAGTTCGAATTCGGGGGCCTTGTCGCCGACCTGGATCGCCATCGGTCGTCCCTTCGGTGGAGCTGCTGGGCGGTACGGACGACCTCCACCCTACGCAGCCGGTCACCGCAACGGCCGGACGGGCCGAGCAGGGCTGCTCGGCCCGTCCGGTGGGCTGTGCGGTGCGACGCGGCCGGCTACCGCTTGGACTTCGCGGCCTTGGGGGTCGCCAGCCGCGACCCGCTCCAGTCCTTGCCGACGCTCACGCTCTTCGCGGCGGTCAGCCCCGCCGTGGTCGCGGCTTCCGAGATGTCGCTCGGCTCGACATAACCGTCCCGGCCGGTCTTCGGCGTCAGCAGCAGGATGGTGCCGCCCTCCTCGATGTACGTGGTGGCGTCCACCAGCGCATCGGTCAGGTCGCCGTCGTCGTCGCGGAACCAGAGCACCACGGCGTCGGCCACGTCGTCGTAGTCCTCGTCGACGAGTTCGCTGCCGATCGTCTCCTCCAGGGCCTCACGAAGCTCCTGGTCGACGTCGTCGTCGTAGCCGATCTCCTGGACCACCTGTCCGGGCTGGAAACCCAGCCTGGCGGCAGGGTTGGTCCGCTCCTCCGCGTGGTCCGCGGTCGCGCTCACGGGTTGCCTCCTGATCATGTCTTTGGGTATGTCTCAGCCACGCGCGTGCGCGAAGCATTGGCCGTAGTCCACACGGGCGGGGCGGATCGCGCAAGTACCCGGCGTTTCAGACCGCCGAAACGGTGACGATCCGGGCCGTGTCCCCGCAACTCCTGGCACCTCGTCCTCGGGGAACGTGGCGCACACCACACCCTTCTGCCCCGTTTGGGCGTTTGGGAACCCTCTGACCGTACGACACTCGCATGAGTCTGCCCTACCGGCGGGGGTATCGGAGTGGGCCGGTTACCTCACGGTAGAGATGACGTTTACGCCCCCGAGGTACACGATGGGGAGCGGCGCAGGCACAGCGTGGAACGGGCGCGACGGCCCCCTCGTCCCCGGTGGCGCCCACCGGGGACCGTCCCGGCACCCTCCGACAGGTAAGGAACAGCGTGGCTTCCGGACCCGATCGCAACCCGATCATCATTGGCGGCCTTCCGAGTCAGGTTCCTGACTTCGACCCCGAGGAGACCCAGGAATGGCTGGACTCCCTGGACGCCGCCATCGACGAGCGCGGCCGGGAGCGGGCCCGCTACCTCATGCTGCGGCTGATCGAACGGGCCCGTGAGAAGCGGGTCGCCGTGCCCGAGATGCGCAGCACGGACTATGTGAACACCATCGCGACCAAGGACGAGCCGTTCTTCCCCGGCAACGAGGAGATCGAGCGCAAGATCCTGAACGCGACCCGGTGGAACGCGGCGGTGATGGTCTCCCGCGCCCAGCGCCCCGGGATCGGCGTCGGCGGCCATATCGCCACCTTCGCCTCCTCCGCCTCGCTCTACGACGTGGGCTTCAACCACTTCTTCCGGGGCAAGGACGAGGGCGACGGCGGTGACCAGGTCTTCTTCCAGGGACACGCCTCGCCGGGCATCTACGCCCGCGCGTTCCTGCTGGACCGGCTGACCGAACGGCATCTGGACGGTTTCCGGCAGGAGAAGTCCAAGGCGCCCTACGGGCTGTCGTCGTATCCGCATCCGCGGCTGATGCCGGACTTCTGGGAGTTCCCGACCGTCTCCATGGGGCTCGGCCCGATCGGCGCGATCTACCAGGCGCGGATGAACCGCTATCTGCACGCCCGGGAGATCGCCGACACGTCGAAGTCGCACGTCTGGGCGTTCCTCGGGGACGGCGAGATGGACGAGCCGGAGTCGCTGGGCCAGCTCACCATCGCCGCCCGGGAGCACCTGGACAATCTGACCTTCGTGGTGAACTGCAACCTCCAGCGCCTGGACGGGCCGGTGCGGGGCAACGGCAAGGTGATCCAGGAGCTGGAGTCGGTCTTCCGGGGCGCCGGCTGGAATGTGATCAAGCTGGTCTGGGACCGCTCCTGGGACCCGCTGCTGGCCCAGGACCGCGACGGGGTGCTGGTCAACCGGATGAACACCACGCCGGACGGCCAGTTCCAGACGTACGCGACCGAGACCGGGGCGTACATCCGTGACCACTTCTTCGGGGACGACCACCGGCTGCGGGCGATGGTGCAGGGGATGTCCGACGACCAGATCCTGCATCTGGGGCGCGGTGGCCATGACCACCGGAAGATCTTCGCGGCGTTCTCGGCGGCCAAGGCGCACAGGGGCCAGCCGACGGTGATCCTGGCGAAGACGATCAAGGGCTGGACGCTGGGCCCGAACTTCGAGGGCCGCAACGCCACCCACCAGATGAAGAAGCTGACGGTCGACGACCTCAAGGGCTTCCGCGACCGGCTGCACCTGCCGATCTCCGACCGGGAGCTGGAGAGCGGTGCGCCACCGTACTACCACCCGGGCCGGGAGTCGGCGGAGATCCAGTACATGCACGACCGGCGCAGCTCGCTCGGCGGCTATGTGCCGACCCGGGTGGTCCGCTCGCAGCCGCTCACACTCCCGGACGACAAGACGTACGCGAGTGTGAAGAAGGGCTCTGGTCACCAGCAGATCGCGACGACCATGGCGTTCGTCCGACTGCTGAAGGATCTCATGCGGGACAAAGAGATCGGCCGCCGGTTCGTACTGATCGCGCCGGACGAGTACCGCACCTTCGGCATGGACTCCTTCTTCCCGAGTGCGAAGATCTACAACCCGCTCGGGCAGCAGTACGAGTCGGTCGACCGGGATCTGCTGCTCGCCTACAAGGAGTCGCCGACCGGTCAGATGCTGCACGACGGCATCTCGGAGGCGGGCTGCACGGCATCGCTGATCGCGGCGGGCTCCTCGTACGCCACCCATGGCGAGCCGCTGATCCCGGTGTACGTCTTCTACTCGATGTTCGGTTTCCAGCGGACCGGCGACCAGTTCTGGCAGATGGCCGATCAGCTGGCGCGCGGTTTCGTGCTGGGCGCGACCGCCGGACGGACGACCCTGACCGGTGAGGGGCTCCAGCACGCGGACGGCCACTCCCAGCTGCTGGCGTCCAGCAACCCGGGCTGTGTGGCGTACGACCCGGCGTTCTCGTACGAGATCGCGCACATCGTGCAGGACGGGCTGCGCCGGATGTACGGCGGGAGCGCCGAGCATCCGCACGGCGAGGACGTCTTCTACTACCTGACCGTCTACAACGAGCCGATCCAGCACCCGGCGGAGCCGGCGGACGTGGACGTGGAGGGCATCCTCAAGGGCGTGCACCGGATCAGCCCCGGCACGGCGGGCGCGGTCCCGGCGCAGATCATGGCGTCGGGCGTGGCCGTCCCGTGGGCGCTGGAGGCACAGCGCGTGCTGGCCGAGGAGTGGAACGTACGGGCCGACGTCTGGTCCGCGACCTCCTGGAACGAGCTGCGGCGCGAGGCGGTGGCCTGCGAGGAGCACAATCTGCTGCGGCCCGAGGAGGAGCAGCGGGTGCCGTGGGTGACCCGGAAGCTGAGCGGCGCGGAGGGGCCGTTCGTGGCGGTGTCCGACTGGATGCGGTCGGTGCCGGACCAGATCGCCCGCTGGGTGCCGGGGCGGTACCAGTCGCTGGGCGCGGACGGGTTCGGCTTCGCCGACACCCGGGGCGCGGCCCGCCGCTTCTTCCACATCGACGCCCAGTCGATCGTGCTCGCGGTGCTGACCGAGCTGGCGCGGGACGGCAAGGTCGACCGGTCGGCGCTGAAGCAGGCCATCGACCGCTATCAGCTGCTGGACGTGACGGCGGCGGACCCGGGCGCGGCGGGCGGCGACGCATAGCGCGGCACACCGGGTGTGCGTGAGGGCGGTGGGGAGATTCCCACCGCCCTCTGCCCATCTCCCCTTCACACTTTCCTTACGATGCCCGGCATGGACGCCATACATGAGGTGCAGCGGCAGTCGGCGCGGGCCCGCTGGGAGGAGCGCAGCCAGCGACCCCTGCTGGCCCTGGCGTTGGTGTTCGCGGTCGCCTACGCCGTCCCCATAGTCGAGGAGTCCGCGAGCCCGGAGCTGACCCGGGCGTGTCTGACCGCCGAGTGGGTGGTGTGGGGCGCCTTCGCGGTGGACTATCTGGTGCGGCTGGTGCTCAGCGAGGACCGCCGGGAGTTCGTCCGGCGGCACTGGCTGGACCTGCTGGCGGTGCTGCTGCCGCTGATCCAGCCGCTGAGGCTGCTGCGGGTCGTCTCCACACTGCTGCTGGTCGGCCGACGGGCCCGGATGGCGTCCCAGATACAGCTGACCACCTATGTGGCGGGCTCGGTGGTGGGGCTGCTGATGTTCGGCTCACTGGCCGTGCTGTCGGTGGAACGGGAGTCCCCGGACGGCAACATCAAGACGCTGGGCGACGCGGTGTGGTGGTCGTTCACCACGATGACCACCGTGGGGTACGGCGACCACGCGCCGACGACCGGGGTGGGGCGGCTGCTCGCGGTGGGGCTGATGCTGTCCGGCATCGCGCTGCTCGGTGTCGTCACCGCGAACATCGCGGCCTGGTTCATCGCCCGGTTCGACCGTGACGACGTGGTGGAACGCCGCCAGACGGAGGCGATCGTGGCGCTCACCGAGGAGGTACGGGCGCTGCGGGCGGAGGTGGCGGCGCTGTCGGCGGGGCGGGGGGAGCGGGGGCCGGGGGGCATGGGGGGCGAACAGGTGCCGGGGCCCAGAGGCGAACAGGTCCCGGGGCCTCGGGCTGAGCAGGTCTCGGCGCCGAGGGCTGAGCAGGTGCCGGGGCCGAGGGCCGAGCAGGTCTCGGGACCGAGGGCTGAGCAGGTGCCGGGGCCGAGGGCCGAGCAGGTCTCGGGACCGAGGGCTGAGCAGGTGCCGGGGCCGAGGGCCGAGCAGGTCTCGGGACG
>NZ_JBEZLM010000032.1:0-14176 GCF_040652095.1 Streptomyces sp. NPDC048290 | reverse complement strand
ACCGAGGGCTGAGCAGGTGCCGGGGCCGAGGGCCGAGCAGGTGCCGGGGCCTCGGGCCGAGCAACTGCCCGCTCCACGGGCCGGGCAGGGGACGTGACTCGGCGGACGGCAGACGGCAGACGGCAGACGGCAGACGGCAGACGGCAGACGGCAGACGGCAGACGGCAGACGGCAGACGGCAGACGGCAGGGGAACGACCCCGGCGCGCCACCCCCCTCCGGCAGCGCGCCGCAAGGCGTGACTCACTGTGGCGCGCGGCCCCGAACACACGGAACGGCTCCCCTCGGACATCACTCTGATGAGCGAAATCCCGAGGGGAGCCGCATGTCCGCGCGCTACCGGGTCCGGCGCGGCGCGGAAGCGCACGCGACGGGTCCGGTACGACGCGGAGGCGCAGGCCACCGGGTCCGGCACCGCGCTGAGGCACACGCCACCGGCTCCAGCACCGCGCTGAGGCACGCGCCACCGCTCCGGCGTGGCTCAGATGTGGGCCGCTCCGGCGCCCGCCTCCGCGTTCTCGCCGCGCTTGGTCAGCAGGGCGACCAGGATCGCGACGGCCGCCACGCCCGCGGCGACCAGCGACGCCAGGCTCATCCCGGAGATGAACGTGTCGTGGGCGACATCGGTGATCTTCCCGGCGACCTCGGCCGGCGTGCCGGGGGCGATCGGCGCGCCGCCCACCTGCACCGCCTCGGACGCCTGTGCCTCCTGCTCGGGCGTGAGCGGCGGAAGCCCCGCGGCGGCCCAGTTGCCCGCCAGGTCGCTGTCGACCTTGGAGGCCATCACCGCGCCCAGCACGGCGGTGCCGAGGCTGCCGCCGATCTGCATCGCGGACTGCTGGAGACCACCGGCGACACCGGACAGTTCCATCGGGGCGTTGCCGACGATGACCTCGGTCGCGCCGACCATGACCGGGGCGAGGCCGAGCCCCAGCAGGGCGAACCAGACGGACATCACGGCGCTGCCGGTGTCCGTGTCCAGCGTCGACATGCCGTACATGGCGAGGGCGGTGAGCGCCATGCCGCCGGCCAGCGGGATGCGCGGGCCGACCTTGGTGATCATCACACCGGCGAGCGGGGAGCCGACGATCATCATGCCGGTGAGCGGCAGCAGATGCAGACCCGCGTCGATCGGGGTCATGCCGTGCACGTTCTGCAAGTAGAACGTGACGAAGAACAGGCCGCCCAGGAAGGCGATGGCCATCAGGACCATCAGCACCACACCCGCGGAGAGCGCGACCGAGCGGAAGAGCGTCAGCGGGATCAGCGGCTCGCGGACGCGCTTCTCCCAGAAGGCGAACAGCACGAAGGCGACCACGGCGACGGCCACGAACAGCCAGGTCCGGCCCGCGCCCCAGCCCCACTCGGGGGCCTTGATCAGCGCCCAGACCAGGCAGAACATCGCGCCGGAGAGCAGTCCGATGCCGAGCAGGTCGAAGGAGCGCGGGGCGTTCTTCGCCCGGTGGTCGAGCAGGATCAGACCGCCGAGGGCGACGGCGAGGATGCCGACCGGCACATTGATGAAGAACACCGACTGCCAGTTGACGTGCTCGACGAGGACACCGCCGAGGATCGGTCCGCCCGCCGTGGAGGCACCGATGACCATGCCCCAGATGCCGATCGCCATGTTGAGCTTCTCGGCGGGGAAGGTGGCCCGCAGCAGGCCGAGCGCGGCCGGCATCAGCAGCGCGCCGAACAGGCCCTGGAAGACCCGGAAGACGATCACCGCCGTGATGCTGTCGGAGAGCCCGATCGCGCCGGACGCGGCGGCGAAGCCGACGACGCCGATCAGGAAGGTCTGGCGGTGGCCGAACCGGTCGCCCAGCTTGCCCGCGGTGATCAGGGCGACCGCGAGGGCCAGGAAGTACGCGTTGGTGATCCACTGCACCTCGGCGAACGTGGCGCCGAGGTCCTTGGCGATGGCCGGGTTGGCGATCGCCACGATGGTGCCGTCCAGGGCCACCATCATGACCCCGACGGCGACGGTTATGAGGGTGAACCAAGGATGGCCACGCAGCCCCTTGGCCGGCGCCGACGGCGGCGCGGGCGATGCGCCGTCGCCCGGCCCCGTCTTGTCGAGGGTGGTCTGACTAGTCATGCGAACGACACTAGAGACAGCCACTGACAATTGACAAACCAATTCACAAGTCGGTAACTGTCAGGTCACTCACAACCCCCCTGAACAGGGAAGACAGTTCGCTGGAGGCCCCCCATGGACACGCCGGACACGCTCGACCCGCCGGACCCACCGGACCCGCCGGACGGCCCACCAGGACCCGGGCTGCGCGAGCGCAAGAAGCGGCGGACCCGGGACGCGCTGCTGCGGGCCGCCGTCGAGCAGTTCACCACCCGCGGCTACGACCGCACCACCGTCGACGCCATCACCGAGGCCGTCGGGGTCTCGCAGCGCACCTTCTTCCGCTACTTCGCCGGGAAGGAGGAGACCGCCCTCGCCGTCCAGGAGATGACCGTCGACCACTTCTACGCGGCGGTGCGCGCCCGTCCGGCGCACGAACCGCCGCTCCAGGCGCTGCGGCGGGCGGTGCTGGAGGGCTGGGACACCATCCATGAGCGGATCGAGTCGGTGGTGACCATCGAGCAGTATCTGCGGATGTACCAGGTGATCGAGTCGACGCCGGTGCTGCTGGCGGCGCATCTGCGGCGGTCCGCCGAGACCGAGGAGCGGTTCGCCCGGCTGATCGCCGAGCGCGAGGGGCTCGACGTGGACGAGGACCCCCGGCCGCGGGTGGCGGTGGCGCTGTTCGGCGGGGTCATGCGGGTCACCGAACGGCTCTGGACGGCCGGGGACGACCACAGCGTGGCGGGGATGCGCGCGATCACCGCCCGGTACCTGGACCAGGTGGGACCGGCGCTGGCCGGGAACTGGCGTACGCCGTAGGGCACTTGCGTACGCCCCCGGACCCTTCCCCACCACCCCTTGATCAGCCTCGCCACCGTTCAAACGTGATACCGGTCACTGGATTCACGCGAGACCGTCCCGTTCTCCTAGTGTGTCCTCCCAGTGACTTCCTTCGACACCTCCCCGACGCTCAATGTGTGGCGTGCGCTGCTCGCGCTGGCCGTGGTCTTCGTGATGCTGGCGACCACCGGCTGGACCGCGCTGCGCAACCAGCGCGACCACACCCCGCTCCAGTTGTCGCTCGCCGCCTGGGCCGACGGCCGGCTCGACGGGCGGCCCCTGCCCGACCCCCGCTCCACGCCCGCCCGGCTCGCCGCGTTCTTCGCCTCGCTCAGCGACACCCAGCGCACCGGACTGGTCCACCGCTATCCCCTCGTGGTGGGCAACATGAACGGCGCCCCCGTCCGGCTGCGCTACCGGGCCAACCATCTCGCCCTCGGACAGGCCCGGGAGACCGAGCGGCAGCGGATGCGCGACCGGCGCCTCAGCCCCGGCGGACAGCACGAGGCGGGCCGCCGGATGCACCGCCTCACGGCGCTGATGGAGCCAGGACGGCACATCCTCGCCTTCGACCCGGACGGCTCGGGCCGGGTCGCCGAGGTCTTCGGCAGCCTGGACCGCGCCGAGCGGATCTCCATCGTCGTGCCCGGCGTGGACACCGATCTGCTCACCTTCCAGCGCACCAACCGCAAGTACACGGCGCCCGCGGGCATGGCCGAGTCCCTCTACACGGCCGAGCGCGCGGCGAGCCCCGGCACCCGTACGGCGGTGATCGCCTGGGCCGACTACACCGCGCCCGGCGGCATCGGGGTGGAGGCGGCCACCGTCACCCGCGCCGCCCAGGGCGCCACCCGGCTGAACGCGCTGGTGCGGGCGCTGCCCGGGACGGCACCGGTCTCCCTGTTCTGCCACAGCTACGGCTCGGTGCTGTGCGGGGTCGCCGCGCGGGTGCTGCCGGACCGGGTGACGGACATCGCGGTCGCCGGGAGCCCCGGTATGCGCGCCGAGAAGGCGTCCCAGCTGCGCAGTTCCGCGCAGGTGTGGGCGATGCGGGACGCCGACGACTGGATCGAGGACGTCCCCTATATGGAGCTGGGCGGGCTCGGGCACGGGGCCGATCCGGTGTCCCGGGCGTTCGGCGCGCGGGTGCTGTCGGCGGGCGGCGCGCACGGCCACGCCGGGTACTTCGAACCGGGGACGGAGAGTCTGCGCAACTTCGCCGAGATCGGGGTAGGCGCGTATGACTCGGTGCGCTGCGCCGACGAGGCCGACGCGTGTACGACCGATATGCCCGCAGACGTGGGGTCCGGACGCGCGTAGAGTCGAAGGAATCGCGGTCCGCGCGGGGAGGGGACGGAGGAGCTCATGCCGCATACGATGAGCCGCATGGGTGACGTACTGGCCGGATTTCATGCCGCCTGGGAGTTCGAGTCCGACTCCGTGCTCATCCGCTACGAACGGGGGATTCGCACACCGAGGCTCTTCCAGGCGCTGGGGGAACGCCGGGTGCCGCTGACGGCGCTCCAGGGTGTGACGCTGACTCCCGGCCGTCGCGGAACGGTCGTGCTGCGCGCCGAGCCGCGGCCGGGCGCCGATCCGCTGATGGAGGCGGCCGACGGCCAGCTCAAGGAGAGCAGCGATCCGTACCGGCTGGTGCTGCCCGCCGAGCGGGAGACCCTCGCCGCGTACTACGCCGACGAACTGCGCGCCCTGCTCACCGAATCGGGCCCGGCGGACCGGCATCTGGTGGCCGCGCCCGAGGTGCCGATGTCCTTCAAGGCGTACGACGCGAAGGCGTCCTTCGACGGGACGACGGTGGTGTTCCGCTGGTTCTGGACGGGCGCGTCGTCGGCCAAGTGGAAGGCCGGGGACCAGCGTTTCCGGGTCGCCGACCTCGCGGGCGTCGAGTGGCGCTCCCCCGAGGTGTTCGAGGGGCATCTGCGGCTGCTGCGCCGGGCGGGCGCGGACCAGCCGTCCCCGCCCGCCCAGGCCGACCAGGTCGCCCAGGCCGACCAGGACCCGGCCGCGGTGGTGTTCGGGCTGGGGTACGGGCCGGTGCACGAGTCGCTGCCGTTCGCCGCCGCCGTGCTGGACGCCGTACGGGCCGCCGGGCCCGCGGTGCCGGTGGCGGCGGTCGCCCGGCGTGATCCGGCCGATGTCGCCGACCGCATCCGGCATCTCGGGGAGCTGCACCAGGCCGGTCTGGTGACGGACGAGGAGTTCTCGGTGAAGAAGGCGGAACTGCTCGCGGAGCTGTAGCGGACGCCGGGACGGGGGCTGGCGCCGGGGCTGTGGGTGGAGGTCGCTCCCCCAGCCCGCCTACTCCCGGCCCGCCGAGGCGAACCGCATGTCGGCGTAGCGGGCGCCGCGCACCTGGGCGGCGATCGGGTCGAGCAGGGCGAGTTCCTCGGCGGTGAGGGTGATCCGGGTCGCCGCGGTGTTCTCGGTGACCCGGCCGGGGCTGCGGGTGCCGGGGATGGGGACGACGGTCAGTCCGTGGACCCCGGCCTGTGCCTGGACCCAGGCCAGGGCGATCTGGCCGAGGGTGGCGCCATGGGCCTCGGCGACCGTGCGGATCGGTGCCAGCAGGGCGGCGTTGGCGGTGGCGTTCTCGCCGGTGAAGCGGGGCTGCGTCCGGCGGAAGTCGTCGGCGGCCAGCTCCTTGTCGGCGCTCACGAACGAGCCGGTGAGGAAGCCGCGGCCGAGCGGGGAGTAGGGGACGAGGGCGACCCCGAGGTCCCGGGCCGCCGGGACGACCTGCGCCTCGATGTCCCGGCTGAACAGCGACCACTCCGACTGCACCGCGGTGATCGGGTGCACGGCGTGCGCGGCGCGCAGTTCGGCGGCGGTGACCTCGCTGAGGCCGAGGTGCTTCACCTTGCCCTCGCGGACCAGGTCGGCCATCGTGCCGACGGACTCCTCCAGCGGGACGGACTCGTCGCGGCGGTGCATGTAGTAGAGGTCGATGACATCGACGCCCAGGCGCCGGAGGCTGGCCTCGACGGCCTGCCGGATGTACGGCGGGTCGTTGCGGATGACCCGCCGGGTGCGGTCGTCCGGCGGGATGTACAGGGCGAACTTGGTGGCGACGACGAGCCGGTCGCGGTGGGCGGCGACGAACGGGGCGAGGAAGCGCTCGTTGTCGCCGTCGGCGTAGGCGTCCGCGGTGTCGAGGAGGGTGACGCCCAGGTCCAGGGCGCGGTCCAGGGTGGCGCGGGCCGCGTCCTGGTCGGTGGGGCCGTAGGCGAAGCTCATGCCCATGCAGCCCAGGCCCTGCACACCGACCTCGGGGCCGTCGGCGCCGAGTCGTACGGTACGGATCCTGCCCTCGGTCATCGGGCGCTCTCCCCTTCGAGGTCGTGGCGGCGGCCGTCCGCGTAGAAGCTGATCTTGCGGTCCAGTACCGCCAGGGTGTCCTGGAGTTCGGCGATGCGCGCGACGACGTCGTGGCGGGTGGCCTCCAGCAGGGCGTGCCGCTCGCCGTAGGTGTTCTCGCCCGCGCGCACCAGTTCCGCGTACCGGACCATGTCGGCGACCGGCATCCCGGTCAGCCGTAGCTTGCCGACCAGGTCGAGCCAGTCGAGGTCGCGGTTGCAGTAGCGGCGCTGGCCGGTGTGGGAGCGGTCGATGTGGGACATCAGCCCGATCCGCTCGTACCAGCGCAGGGTGTGCGCGGACAGTCCGGTGAAGGCGACGACCTCGCTGATGGTGTAGCGGTCCTGGCCGTCGGGGCGCGGGTGGCGGCGGGGCGGGGCGCTGCACGCGTCCACCGGTGCGGGTACTGCGTCGGAGTCTGCCGCGGTCACGGCCGTGCTGTGCATCACCGTCATGCCCTCCACGCTAGGACCTTGGAGTGCACTCCAAGCAAGCGGAAAGCGAGCGGGGCGGCCGGGGTGCGCGCGGCGCGCGGTGGCGGTGAGCCTAGGCTCACTGGCATGTCGCTGAAGAGTCTCGCGCTGATCGAGAGCTGGCCGGTGCCGCACGCGGCGGCGGGTGTCGTCCGGGCCGACGGGACGGTCCTGGGCGTCCAGGGCCCCGCCGACCGGGTGTTTCCGCTGGCCTCGGTCACCAAACCGATCGCCGCGTACGCGGTGCTGGTGGCGTACGAGGAGGGGGCCCTGGAGCTGGACGACCCGGCGGGGCCGGACGGGTCGACCGTACGGCATCTGCTGGCGCACACCTCCGGGCTGGCCTACGACGAGCATCGGGTGAGCGCGCGGGCGGGTGAGCGGCGGCTGTACTCCAACGCGGGGTTCGAGCAGCTCGGGGCGTATGTGGCCCGGGTGACGGAGATGCCGTTCGCGGAGTACGTCCGGCAGGCGGTGCTGGAGCCGCTGGGCATGACGTCGACGTCCCTGGAGGGGTCCCCGGCGCGGGACGGGGTGTCGTGCGTGGCCGATCTGCTGCGGTTCGCGGCGGAGGTGCAGGCGCCGCGGCTGCTGGACCCTCGGACGGTGGCGGCGGCGATGACCGTCCAGTTCCCGGGCGTGAAGGGGGTGCTGCCGGGCTATGGGCTCCAGAACCCGAACGACTGGGGGCTGGGCTTCGAGATCCGCGCGGCGAAGTCCCCGCACTGGACGGGCGCGCTGTCCTCCCCCGGCACCTTCGGTCACTTCGGCCAGTCGGGCACGTTCCTGTGGATCGACCCGGGCGCGGGCCTGGCCTGCACGGCACTGACGGACCGCGCGTTCGGCCCCTGGGCGACGGAGGCGTGGCCGACGCTGACGGACGCGGTCTTGGCGGAGGCGACCGGGAGCTGAGGCAGGGGCGTGACGCGTACCCGCGCTAAGGGGGAGCCGCCGCGCCCACCCGTGCCGCCCTGCGGCACGTTTGCCCGCAGTTGGAGGGGCCCCAGCCACACAGCCACCGCAGGCAGCTGGACGGAACGGGCGCCGGGCACGCATTCCAGGGGCGCGGGGAACCGCGCACGGATGTTGGAGGCGCGGGGCGAACTCGGCGCCGTCGCGGGCGACACCCCCGTTCTTTAGGGGCGCGGGGAACCGCGCACGGGTGTCGGGGGTACGGAGCCAACTCGGTGCCGCGGTGGGCAACGTCTTTTGGGGGCGCGGGGAACCGCGCACGGGTGTTGCGGGTGGCGGGGGTTATTTCATTTCCCAGAGGAGCAGCTCCGTCGCCGTCACCCCTACCGCCTCCGCCCCCCGTGTCTTCGTCATGCGGGCCGAGTCGCCTGGGCCCAGTGTCGAACCGGAGATCAGAACCTCGCCGCGCACCACGTGCGCATACACATACCCGGCGTCAGGAATCGCCGTCCGCTGCCCCGCGACGAGGCGGCGGACGTGCAGCATCGCCCCCGCCTCCGGCAGCGCGTACGGCGTGGCGTCCGCGATGCCCCGGACGGTCTCGTAGGCCGGGTCGCCCCCCGGGGCAAGCGGGGCCAGCCACATCTGGACGAACGTCAGCGGCACCGACCCGGCGTTGCGCTCCACGTGCCGCACACCCGCACCCGCGCTCAGCCGCTGGACGTCCCCCGGCCGGATCACCGTCTCGTGCCCGGCGGAGTCACGGTGGGTCAGCTCCCCCTCGACCACCCAGGTGACGATCTCGGTATGGCTGTGCGGATGCTCGTCGAAGGCCGCGCCCGGCGCCAACCGCTCCTCGTTGCAGGCGATCAGCGCGCCGAAGCGGAGGTTGTCCGGGTCGTAGTGCGGACCGAAGGAGAAGGCGTGCCGGGAATCGATGCCGGCGCTCGCGTCTCCCCCGGGAAAGCGCTGCTCGGCGCGGCGTACGTCCATCACGTCCCCCACCGTAGCCGCGGCGCCGCCGCACCGGCATAAAGCGCCCCGAAGGCGACCGAGCCATCCGGATAGGGCAGTCTTGTGCCGTGCCCGAACCCGAGACCCGCAGGAACGACGTGCCCGCGCCCGAAGTCCACGCCCACTCCGCGACACTGAAGCGGCTGGAGAAGTCCTCCGGAAGCCTCGCCGCCCAGGCCATCGCGCGGATGGACGAGACACTGCCGTGGTACCGGGCGATGCCCCCGGAGAACCGTTCCTGGATCGGACTGGTGGCCCAGGCCGGTATCGCCGCGTTCACCGAGTGGTTCCGGCATCCGGACGCCCCCCAGGCGATCTCCACGGATGTGTTCGGCACCGCGCCCCGCGAACTGACCCGGGCGATCACGCTCCGGCAGACCGTGGAGATGGTCCGCACCACCATCGAGGTGATGGAGAGCGCCATCGACGAGGTGGCGGCCCCGGGCGACGAGGGGGTGCTGCGCGAGGCGCTGCTCGTCTACGCGCGGGAGATCGCCTTCGCCACCGCACAGGTCTACGCCCAGGCCGCCGAGGCACGCGGTGCCTGGGACGCCCGTCTGGAGTCGCTGGTCGTCAACGCCGTACTGAGCGGCGAGGCCGACGAAGGGGCCGTCTCGCGCGCCGCGGCCCTCGGCTGGAACTCGCCCGAACATGTGTGCGTGGTGCTCGGAACCGCCCCCGACGGGGACTCCGAGCTGACCGTGGAGGCCATCCGGCGGGCCGCCCGGCACGCCAAGCTCCAGGTGCTGACCGGGGTGCTCGGGGACCGGCTCGTGGTCATCGCGGGCGGCAGCGACAATCCCCTCGCGGTCGCGAAGTCGCTGATCGGGCCCTATGCCGCCGGACCGGTGGTCGCCGGGCCCGTCGTACCGGACCTGCTGGCCGCCACCCGGTCCGCGCAGGCCGCCGCCGCCGGGCTCAAGGCGTGTTCCGCCTGGCAGGACGCCCCACGGCCGGTGCTCGCCGACGATCTGCTGCCGGAGCGCGCCATCGCCGGCGATCCCAGTGCCCGTGAGCAACTGGTGGAGGAGATCTACAGACCACTCGAAGAGGCCGGCTCGGCGCTGCTGGAGACCCTCTCCGTCTATCTCGAACAGGCGAGCAGTCTCGAAGGCGCCGCCCGCATGTTGTTCGTGCACCCCAACACCGTGCGCTACCGGCTTCGACGTGTGACTGACGTCACCGGCTGGTCGCCGTCAGATGTACGATCCGCGTTCACTCTGCGGATCGCGCTGATCCTGGGGCGGCTGGCCGACGGGGATCTTCAGTCCTAGGGTTTTGTTGGACTTCCACAAAACCCCCTGTCGTTCTTCGTCCCTGTCCCCACGGGCGGCGCTGCCCGTCCCCAAGAGAGAGTGTGAGAGTGCTCGTACTCGTCGCTCCCGGCCAGGGCGCCCAGACGCCCGGCTTCCTGACCCCCTGGCTCGAACTGCCCGGCGCCGCCGACCGTGTCGCCGCGTGGTCCGACGCCATCGGACTCGACCTCGCCCACTACGGCACGCTCGCCGACGCGGACGAGATCCGGGACACCGCCGTGGCCCAGCCGCTGCTGGTCGCCGCCGGTCTGCTGTCGGCCGCGGCACTCGGTGACATCTCCGCCGTGCGCCCCGGCGCGGTCGCCGGGCACAGCGTCGGCGAGATCACCGCCGCCGCGCTCGCCGGTGTCCTGGACGACACGGCCGCGCTGCGGCTCGTCCGCACCCGTGGACTGGCCATGGCGGAGGCCGCCTCCGTCACCGAGACCGGGATGTCGGCGCTGCTCGGCGGCGACCCCGAGGTGTCCGTCAAGCACCTGGAGGCGCTCGGCCTGACCCCGGCCAACGTCAACGGTGCCGGTCAGATCGTCGCCGCGGGCACCATGGCGCAGCTCGCCGCGCTCGCCGAGGACAAGCCGGAGGGCGTCCGCAAGATCGTCCCGCTCAAGGTCGCCGGTGCCTTCCACACCCACCACATGGCCCCGGCCGTCGCGACCCTGGCCGGTGCCGCCGCCGAGCTGACCCCGGCCGACCCGGCGCTGACGTACGTCTCCAACAAGGACGGGCGGACCGTCGCCACCGGCGCCGAGGTGCTGGAGCGGCTGGTCGGACAGGTCGCGAGCCCGGTGCGCTGGGACCGCTGCATGGAGACCTTCAAGGAGCTGGGCGTCACCGCCCTGCTGGAGGTCTGCCCCGGTGGCACCCTCACCGGTCTCGCCAAGCGCGCCCTGCCCGGGGTGCGGACGCTGGCGCTGAAGACCCCCGACGACCTCGACGCCGCCCGCGCGCTCATCGCGGAGACCGCCGCCCTCCCCACGGTCACCGCAGACAGCACGGACAGCACGGGCACCATCGCAGACACCGCAGCGCCGTCCCCATCTGCCGCCGACGCGGCGGGCGCCTGAAAGGAGCCCTCCGGGCCATGTCGAAGATCAAACCAAGCAAGGGCGCCCCGTACGCGCGCATCCTCGGCGTGGGCGGCTACCGCCCGGTCCGGGTGGTGCCCAACGAGGTGATCCTGGAGCGGATCGACTCCTCCGACGAGTGGATCCGGTCCCGCTCCGGTATCGAGACCCGGCACTGGGCGAACGACGAGGAGACCGTCGCCGCCATGTCGATCGAGGCGTCCGGCAAGGCCATCGCCGACGCCGGGATCACCGCCGGGCAGATCGGCGCGGTGATCGTCTCGACCGTCACCCACTTCAAGCAGACCCCGGCCGTGGCCACCGAGATCGCCGACAAGCTCGGCACCCCGAAGGCCGCCGCGTTCGACATCTCGGCCGGGTGCGCGGGCTTCGGCTACGGGCTGACGCTGGCCAAGGGCCTGATCGTCGAGGGCTCCGCCGAACATGTGCTGGTCATCGGCGTGGAGCGGCTGAGCGATCTGACCGATCTGGAGGACCGGGCGACGGCCTTCCTGTTCGGCGACGGGGCCGGCGCGGTCGTGGTGGGTCCGTCCGACGAGCCCGCGATCGGCCCGACCGTCTGGGGCTCGGAGGGCGACAAGTCCGAGACCATCAAGCAGACCGTGCCGTGGGACGAGTACCGGGTCGGCGGGGATGTCTCCGGGCTCCCGGTGGACAGCCGGGGCGAAGTGAAATTCCCGGCCATCACCCAGGAGGGCCAGGCCGTCTTCCGCTGGGCCGTGTTCGAGATGGCGAAGGTCGCCCAGCAGGCGCTGGACGCGGCCGGGATCAGCCCGGACGAACTGGACGTCTTCATTCCGCACCAGGCCAACGAGCGGATCATCGACTCGATGGTCAAGACGCTCAAACTGCCGGAAACCGTCACGGTCGCCCGTGATGTCCGCACCACCGGCAACACCTCGGCCGCCTCGATCCCGCTCGCGATGGAGCGGCTCCTGGCGACCGGCGAGGCGAAGAGCGGCGACACCGCGCTGGTCATCGGATTCGGGGCCGGTCTCGTCTACGCCGCCACTGTCGTTACCCTCCCCTAGGCACTCCGTGCCGGATCATGCTGTCCGGCAGGGAGCGCACCGCCACACCCTCTGAGAAGAAACGAAGGAGCGCCATCATGGCCGCCACTCAGGAAGAGATCGTCGCCGGTCTCGCGGAGATCGTGAACGAGATCGCCGGTATCCCGGTTGAGGACGTCCAGTTGGACAAGTCCTTCACCGACGACCTCGATGTCGACTCGCTGTCCATGGTCGAGGTCGTCGTCGCCGCCGAAGAGCGCTTCGACGTCAAGATCCCCGACGACGACGTCAAGAACCTCAAGACGGTCGGCGACGCCACCGACTACATCCTCAAGCACCAGTCCTGAGTCCGCTCGGGCCGGCTGGTCCGGCCCGCCCCGCCACCCGGCGGTGGCGCCGCTGACCCTTGTATCCGTCTGGAGAGAGAGTTCCCGTGAGCCCGACCAATCGCACCGTGGTCGTCACCGGTATCGGCGCAACCACACCGCTGGGTGGCGACGCAGCCTCTACCTGGGAGGGCCTGGTCGCCGGCCGTTCCGGTGTCAAGCGTCTCGAACAGGACTGGGCCGCCGAGCAGGCGGTGCGGATCGCCGCGCCGGTCGCCGTGGACCCCAGTGAGATCATTCCCCGGCCGCAGGCCCGGCGCCTGGACCGCTCGGCGCAGTTCGCGCTGATCGCGGCCCGGGAGGCATGGGCGGACGCCGGTTTCACCGCCAAGGCCGGTGAGGACACCGCCGTCGACCCCGACCGGCTCGGCGCGGTCATCGCCTCCGGCATCGGGGGTGTGACGACCCTGCTGGACCAGTACGACGTGCTGAAGGAGAAGGGCGTCCGCCGGGTCTCCCCGCACACCGTGCCGATGCTGATGCCGAACAGCCCCTCCGCCAACGTCGGGCTGGTCGTGGGCGCCCGCGCGGGCGTGCACACCCCGGTCTCCGCGTGTGCCTCCGGCGCCGAGGCGATCGGCTACGCCATCGAGATGATCCGCACCGGCCGCGCCGATGTGGTGATCGCGGGCGGTACGGAGGCGGCGATCCACCCGCTGCCGATCGCCGCGTTCGGCAACATGATGGCGATGTCCAAGAACAACGAGAACCCTGAGGGCGCCTCGCGGCCCTACGACGTCGACCGGGACGGCTTCGTGCTCGGTGAGGGCGCGGGTGTCGTCGTCCTGGAGTCCGCCGAGCACGCCGCGGCGCGCGGGGCGCGGGTGTACGCGGAGGCGGTCGGACAGGGCATCTCGGCCGACGCGCACGACATCGTGCAGCCGGAGCCGGAGGGGCGGGGGATCTCCCACGCCCTCCAGAACCTGCTGGACCGCACCGACCTCGACCCGGCGGAGATCATGCATGTGAACGCACATGCGACGTCGACGCCGGCCGGGGACATCGCCGAGCTGAAGGCGCTGCGGAAGGTGTTCGGGGACGAGGTGGACCACTTCGCGGTGTCCGCGACCAAGTCCATGACCGGGCATCTGCTCGGCGGCGCGGGCGGGATCGAGACGGTGGCGACGGTGCTGGCGCTGTACCACCGGGTGGCTCCGCCGACGATCAATGTGGAGAACCTTGATCCTGAGGCGAACGCGGATGTGGTGCGGGGGGAGGCTCGGAAGCTGCCGGTGGAAGGGCGGATCGCCGCGCTGAACGACTCGTTCGGGTTCGGGGGGCACAATGTGGTGTTGGCCTTCCGCACGGTGTAGCTCCGCCGGTTGACCGGTCGACGGCCTGAGCCCCCTCGTGGGGTTCGGGCCGTTTCGCGTGGCGGGCGTCGTGTTCCGGGCGCGGGCCGGCTGCGGCTGGTCGCGCAGTTCCCCGCGCCCCTGACGAAACGGCACGGTCGTATGTCGGGTGCGGGCCGGTTGCGGCTGGTCGCGCAGTTCCCCGCGCCCCTGGGAGGGGGGTGGGCCGGTTGTGTTTCGGGTGCGGGCCGGTTGTGGCTGAGCGCGCAGTTCCCCGCGCCCCTAAAGAAGCGGCGTTGCAGGTAAGCACCGGCCCGGGGAGAACACCACCGACACGGGCCGGGGCGGCGCCACCGGGCTCAAGGGATCGCCGGACGGGCGCCGATGTGTTGAG